>CAMVJF010000021.1 GCA_947167725.1 uncultured Clostridia bacterium
CTTTTTGATCTCCTCGAGGATGGCGCCGAGCAGCTCCTCGGCCGTGGGCTTGGGCTCCTCGGGCTCGGCCGGGGCGGCCTCCTCCTCTTCCTTCTTCTTCGCCTTCTCGGCGAGGTCGCGGGCCTTGTTGATGGCCTTGACCACGCTGAAGAGCACAAGCGCGATGATGAGGAAGTTGAGGATCGCGCCGACGAAGCTGCCCAGTCCCAGGACCAGCGCCTCGGTGCCGGCGGCCTCGTCCGCCGCGCGCAGCGTGATGTTCAGCGCGTCGGTGTTGGGCGTGCCGAAGATAAAGGCCAGCAGCGGGGTGATGACGTTCGCGACGAGCGAGCTCGTGATCGCGCCGAAGGCGCCGCCGACGATGACGCCGACCGCCATATCCATGACGTTGCCGCGGGCAATGAAGGTCTTGAATTCTTCAAAGAACTTTTTCATGGCGATACTCCTTTATGTTGTGATAAGGCTTTCCTTTTGCTCAGTTTTTCGGGACGAGCCGCTCGGTGCCGCCCATGTAGGGCTGCAGCACCTCGGCGATCGTCACGCTGCCGTCGGCCTGCAGATGGTTTTCGAGATAGGCGATCAGCATGCGCGGCGGGGCCACGACGGTGTTATTGAGCGTATGGGGCAGGTACATCTTCCCGTCCTCGCCCTTGACGCGCATCTTCAGCCGGCGCGCCTGCGCGTCGCCGAGATTCGAGCAGGAGCAGACCTCGAAGTACTTCTTCTGCCGCGGGGACCAGGCCTCGATGTCGCAGGACTTGACCTTGAGATCCGCGAGGTCGCCCGAGCAGCACTCAAGCTGGCGCACGGGGATATCCATGCTGCGGAACAGCTCCACGGAGAAGCGCCACATCTTTTCGTACCAGGCCATCGAATCCTCGGGCCGGCAGACGACGATCATCTCCTGCTTCTCGAACTGATGGATGCGGTAGACGCCGCGCTCCTCGATGCCGTGGGCGCCCTTTTCCTTGCGGAAGCAGGGCGAATAGCTCGTGAGGGTCTGCGGCAGGCTCTCCTCGGGGATGATCTGGTCGATGAACTTGCCGATCATCGAGTGCTCGGAGGTGCCGATCAGGTACAGGTCCTCACCCTCGATCTTGTACATCATCGCGTCCATGTCGGTCTGGCTCATCACGCCCTCGACGACGTTGCCGTGGATCATGAAGGGCGGGATGCAGTAGATGAAGCCCTTGCCGATCATAAAGTCGCGGGCGTAGGCGAGCACGGCGGAGTGCAGCCGCGCAATGTCGCCCATGAGATAATAGAAGCCGTTGCCGGACACGCGGCCCGCCGCGTCCATGTCCACGCCGTTGAAGCTCTCCATGATCTCGGTGTGATAGGGGATGTCGAAATCGGGCACGGCGGGCTCGCCGAAGCGCTGCACCTCGACGTTCGCGCTGTCGTCCGGACCGATGGGCACGGAGGGGTCGATGATGTTGGGGATGTTCAGCATCAGCGTGCGCCTGCCCGCGGCGCAGTCCTCCTCCAGCTTTTCCAGCTCCTCAAGCCGCTCGGCGTTCGCCTTCACCTGTGCCTTGATCTTCTCGGCCTCGGCGAGCTTGGACGGGTCCTTTTTGGCCTGACCCATCAGCATGCCGATCTGCTTGGAGAGCGCGTTGCGGCTCGCGCGCAGATCGCTGGCCTCGGTGATGGCCGCGCGGTTCTTCGCATCGAGCGCCAGCACCTCGTCCACCATGGGCAGCTTGAAGTCCTGAAATTTCTTTCTGATGTTCTCCTTGACGAGCTCGGGATTCTCCCGGACAAACTTGATATCCAGCATGTTTCTACCGTCCTTATTCCTTGCCGGCCCTGATGCGGCCGAGTTTTTCCAGTTCTGCGATCAGCGCCTCGCGGTCGTCGGCGCCCTCGTATTCCAGCACGATCCTGCCGCGCTTGCGGCCGTCGCGCAGGTCGACCCTGCGTCCGAGCACGCCGGTCAGCCGCCGCGCGACCTCCCGGGCGTAGTCGATCTGGAGCGGCGCGGGCGCGTCGGGCGCTTCCTCCGCCGCCTTGAGCGCCGCGGCGGCGAGCTGCTCGGTCCGGCGAACGGAGAGGCCCTTGCGGATGACCTCCTCGGCCGCGGCGAGCTGCCGTTTTTCGTCCGTGAGCGGGAGCAGGGCGCGCGCGTGTCCGGCGGAGAGCTCGCCGCTCTCGACGAGGGAGAGCACGGCCGGACTGAGCGACAGCAGGCGCAGCGAGTTCGCCACGGCGGGCCGTGAGCGGCCCACGCTCTGCGCCGCCTCTTCCTGCGTCAGCCCGTAGTCGTCCAAAAGCGCTCGGTATCCGCGCGCCTCCTCGATGGGGTTGAGGTCTTCCCGCTGAAGGTTTTCCACCAGCGCCAGCTCTGCGGCCAGCCTGTCGTCGGCCTCCACGACCCTCACCGGCACCTCCTCGAGCCCCGCTCGCCGCGCGGCTCGCCAGCGGCGTTCCCCCGCGATGATCTGATAATAGCCCGAGGGCAGCGCGCGGGCCGTGACCGGCTGGATCACGCCGTAGCGTGCGATCGAATCCGCCAGCTCCGCGAGCGCATCCTCGTCAAAGACCGTGCGCGGCTGCTGCCTGCGCGGCTCGAGCCTGCCGACGGGGATCATCCTCAGCTCGTTTTCGTCGTGATAGCGGTCCTCCCCGAAGAGGACGCCGAGCCCGGTGCCGAGCCCCTTTTTTTCTTTTCCCGCCATCCTCTCAGCCCTCGTTTCTTCTGATGAATTCCCGCGCCAGATCCATATAGGCGCGGCTGCCCTTATTGGCGCGGTCGTAGACCACGCCGGGCGTCCCGTGGCTCGGCGCCTCGGAGAGGCGCACGCTGCGCGGGATCACCGTTTCGTAGACTTTGTCGCTTAAGTACCTTCTGAGCTCCTCGGCCACCTGATTGGTCAGGTTCATGCGCGCGTCGTACATCGTCAGCACGATGCCCTCGACCTCGAGCCGACGGTTGAGCCGCTTCTTGCACATGCGGATACTGGTCATCAGATCCGCGATGCCCTCGAGCGCGTAGTATTCGCACTGCATGGGGATCAGAACGCTGTCGGCCGCGACGAGCGCGTTGACCGTCAGCAGCTCGAGCGAGGGCGGGCAGTCGATGAGGATGTAGTCGTACTCGCTGTACAGCGTCATCAGCGCGTCCTTCATCACGTACTCGCGCCGCTCCTCGCCGATCAGCTCGATCGAGGCGGCCGCGAGCTCCTTGCCCGCGGGGATGACGTCGCCGTACTCCGTCCTCACGACGCAGTCCGCCGCCGCGGCGCCGCCGCAGAGCATGTCGTAGGTGTTCGGGCGCGTGCTCTTCGGCACGCCCATGCCGGAGCTGGCGTTCCCCTGCGGGTCGCCGTCCACCAGCAGGACGTTCTTGCCGAGCAGCTTCAGCGCGCAGCAGAGATTGACGCAGCTCGTCGTCTTGCCGACGCCGCCTTTTTGATTGGCAATCGCGATCGTTTTGGCCATGATTCTTCCGCCTGTCGTTTTCGATGGAAGACATTATACCAGCAAGCGCACCGGATTTCAATGCCGCGCGCCGTTTTTTGTGATGTTTCACGTGAAACATCTCCGCCCGGAAGCAAAAATGTTTCACGTGAAACGTTTTCTCCTATCCCACGAGCGCGTCGATATCCTCGAGGGTGAGCTTCGGATGCAGGGCGAGATTGATGCCGTAGGCGATCAGCCGCGCGCAGGCGCGCACGGACGAGTCGATGTCGCGCGGCGTGACGAAGAGGCCCCTCTCGCGCTCGCCGCCGCCGAGCGCCGCCGCGTCCGCGACGGTCGGCACGCCGATGGCCGTGACCGGGACGCCGAGCAGCGCGCGGTCGATGCGCTGGCGGTCGTTGCAGACGCCCGCGCCGGGCGAAATGCCGCTGTCGCAGACCTGGATGCTGCGGCAGAGCCTGGTCGCCTCCGCCCCGGCAAGCGCGTCCACGACCAGCACCCGCGCAGGCTTCACGGCGGCGCAGAGGCTCCGGATCTGCGTCGCGGACTCCACGCCCGCCGTGCCGAGCACGCCGGTGCGCAGCAGGCTCACGGAGGCGAAGTCGCGCCACAGCGCCGCGTCGTCCCCGGTTTTCAGATGGCGCGTGACCAGCACCGACGAGGCGCAAAGCGGCCCGAGCGCGTCCGGCGTGATGTCGGGATTGCCCAGCGCCGCGACGAGGATCTCGCCGCTCTCGGGCAGGCCGCAGCGGCGGATCATCTCCGCCACGGCCCGCGCGTGCGCGCCGAAGGAGCCCGCGCTGCGGCCCAGCGGGCCGTTGAGCTCCAGCGTGTAATAGCGTCCCATGTCCTTGCCGAGCCTTTCGGCGGCGCCGGGGCTCACGATCTCGAGCGCGAGCAGCGGCGCGCCGTAGAGCGTCTCGCGGCGAAGGGAAAGGCCCTCGAGGGCCGGCTCGTCCCGCCCGAGCCGCGCCGCGGCCTCTCCGGCCAGGTCGGTTCGACAGTTTCGATTCATCCTGATTCCTCCCGGGATCTATATATGGTATAGCTTATCCCCTTGCGGCACAACTGATACAGTCCCGAAAAATGCTTTTCCTTTTTTGAAAAAAAAGCTTGATTTTCCCCATGCGGTTTGTTATAATCCATCAATGCTGACAAGCAATTTTATAGGAGGAGGTGCAATACATGGCCAACATCAAATCTTCTGCCAAGAGAGACGAAAAGTCCAAGGAGCTCCGTGCGAAGAATCACGCTGACAAGACCGAGCTCAAGACCATGATGAAAAAGTTTGACGCAGCCGTTGCCGAAGGCGACAAGGACGCAGCCGTCAGTGCCTATAAAGTTGCTGTTAAAACAGTCGATCACGCGGCCGGCAAGGGCTTGATCCACAAGAACAACGCGGCGCACAAGAAGTCTTCCATGTCCGCGAAGCTCAACGGGATGGAGTAAGCGACAGCAGAACGACAAAGAGATGTGATAAACTCACATCTCTTTTTTCTTTTCCCGCCTCCCGGGCGCTCCGCGGCTTGCATCCGGGGCGAAAGTGGGCTATAATATTATAGTTATTGACTTCCGGGAGCGCGGCGCCGGACCGCCCGGCGCATCCCTTCGTCGAACGAGGTGTCCCATGAACAAAAAGCTGATGCTGATCATCAATCCCGCCGCGGGCCGCGGCGCCTACAGGACCAATCTGGCCGACGCGCTGCAGCTGCTGGACCGCGGCGGCTGCCGCACGACGCTGTTCTTCACCTCCGGGCGCGGCGACGCCACGCGCTATGCCGCCGAGCACGGCGGAGAGTACGACGTCGTCGCCTGCATCGGCGGCGACGGGACGCTCAGCGAGGTCCTCACCGGGCTGATGCAGCTCGAGAAGCGGCCCCTGCTCGGCTATATCCCGATGGGCACCTCCAACGACGTCGCCACGACGCTGGACCTGCCGAAGAACGACTGTGTCGGCGCGGCGAAGCGCATCCTCGAGGGCGCGCCCCACCCCTTCGATGTTGGCGGCTTCGGCGACGAGGGCTATTTCGCCTATATCGCGGCCTTCGGCGCTTTCACCGAGGTCAGCTACGCCACGCCGCAGAACCAGAAGCGGGCGCTCGGCCACCTTGCCTACGTCCTGCAGGGCATGGCACAGCTCCCGAAGATCGAGGCTTACCGCGCGCGCATCGAGTACGACGGCGGCGTGGCCGAGGGGCGCTTCCTCTACGGCAGCATGTCCAACTCCACCTCCGTCGCCGGCATCGTGCGTCTCAAGGACGAGATGGTCAGCCTCGGCGACGGCGAGAGCGAGCTGGTGCTCGTGCGCGAGCCCGCCGCGATCGATGGCTTCGGCGCCATCGTCGCGAGCGTCCTGTCCCAGAACTTCGACTGCGACGACCTGCTGGTCCTCCACACGAAGAAGGCAGTTTTTCACTTTGAAAAGCCCGTCGCCTGGACGCGCGACGGCGAGGACGGCGGACTGCACCGGACGCTCGAGCTGCGCAACTATCCCGCGCCCGTGCAGCTGATCTTCTGATTACTCAACGAAGGGGAACGGCATCGCCTTATGGTTTTTTCGGGACTTATCTTCCTCTACGCCTTTTTCCCGCTGTGCATGCTTGCCTACGCCCTGTGCCGCACGCTCCGGGCACGCAACACGGTGCTGCTGGTCTTTTCGCTGTTCTTTTACGCCTGGGGCGAGCCGAAGTATCTCCTTCTGCTCGCGTCGATGGCGTTTTTCGACTGGTTCGCGGCGCTGCGCATCGCGCGCGCGGAGAGCCGCGGCGGCAAAAAGGCCTGGCTCGCCGCCGCCTGCACGGTCAATCTCCTGCTGATCGGTTTTTTCAAATACAGCGGCATGATCGCCCCGCTCTTCGGCGAGCCGCCCGCCTTCATCCGGAACATTTCCCTGCCGATCGGCATTTCCTTCTATACCTTCCAGCTCCTGAGCTACGTCGTCGACGTCTATCGCGGCGACGCCGAGCCGCAGGAGCGCTACCGGAACGTCCTGCTCTACGCGGCGCTGTTTCACCAGTGCATCGCCGGGCCGATCGTCCGCTATAAAACGATCGCGGGCGAGCTCTTCTCGGAGCGCGATCCCCTCTCCGGGACCGATCTTGCGGACGGGATCGGCCGCTTCTGCGTGGGTCTGGCGAAAAAGACCCTGCTGGCAAACGCCTGCGGCGCCCTGGCGAGCAGTCTGCTGCTCAGCGACGCGGCCATCGCCGACAAGAGCCTGCTCGCCGCGAATCTCGCTGCCCTGCAGGGCAGCTCCGTCCTCGGGCTCTGGCTCGGGAGCATCGCTTTTTCCCTGCAGATCTATCTCGATTTCTCGGCCTACTCCGACATGGCCGTCGGCATGGGCCGGATGATCGGGCTGCACTTCCCCGAGAACTTCAACTATCCCTATGTCTCCCGCTCCGCCGCGGAATTCTGGCGCCGCTGGCACATCACGCTCGGCACCTTTTTCCGCGACTACGTATACATCCCCCTCGGCGGCAACCGCTGCCCGACGGCGCGCTGGATCTTCAACATCTTCGTGGTCTGGGCCCTCACGGGCCTTTGGCACGGCGCGAGCTGGAGCTTCGTGGTCTGGGGCCTGTACTACTTCGCGCTGCTGCTCCTCGAGAAGTTCGTGCTCAACCGCCTGTTCCGCCGCCTGCGCGTGCTGCCGCACCTGTATCTGCTCTTCGCGGTCAATCTCGGCTGGGTGCTCTTCCATCTGACCGACTTTTCCCTTGCCCGCGCGGCGATCGGCGGGATGTTCGGCGCGTACGGCAATCCGCTGACGGACTTCCGTGCGGTGACGCTGCTGAAAAACAACGTCTTTCTGCTGCTCTTCTGCGCGCTCGCCTGCACGCCCCTGTTCCGCGATCTGTTCCGCCGTCTCCGCGCGCGCTGCGCCGCGGGCGGCATTAGCGAGACGCTGTTCTTCGCCCTCGAGCATGTCGCCGCCCCCGCCGCCCTGCTCCTGCTCTCCACGGCGGCGCTGGTCGGAAACACCTATAATCCCTTCCTGTACTTCCAGTTCTGAGGTCGAAATGGATCAAGAAACGAAAAAAGAGAATATCGCGTGCCGCCGCGCCCGGAGGAAGGCGCTGCTCACGGCCGCGCCCTTCTTTGCCGTGCTGCTCGCCGTCGGCGTGCTGGCCTGGTGTCTGCCGCTGCGCCCGAGCGTCTCGGAGACGGAGAAGCGCCGTCTGACCGAGTTCCCGGCCTTTTCCTTCCGCGCGCTGATGGACGGCAGCTTCTTCCACGGCGTCGATCTCTGGTTTTCGGACACCTTCCCGCTGCGCGATTCCTGGATCGCCGCGGCGGACGAGGTCAAGAGCCTGCACGGCTTCGGCAGCGTGGAGCTCTATTCCGCCCCCGGCGCGAACGCGGACCTCGGCGGCGACGAGAGCGTCCCGGAGGAGGAGCCTGCGCCGCGCCCGCTCCCAGCGGAAACGGAAAGCGGCGTCGGGCAGCCGCCGGCGGAGGAGCCCGCCGGGAGCGCACCGGAGGAGGAGCCGGCCGACGAGGGCTGGAAGGGTCTGAGCCTCGCGGACGAGGACTTCCACAACGGCAGCTCGCTCATCCGCATCGGCTCGTCGGCCTACTGGCTGCCGGCCTACAACGAGAGCGCGAACGCCCGCTTCGTCTCCGCGATCCGCTCGGCGGCGGAGATCCTTGACGGGAAGGCCGGCTTTTACGTGATGACCGTCCCGAACAACATCTCCGTGCTCTACTCCCGCGCGGACCGCGACTTCATGGGCGTCGCGCCGGAGGAGGATCTCCTCGAGAAGCTCGCCGAGGCGAGCGGCGGGAAGGTCAAAACGGTGGACGTATTCGGCGCGCTCAGCGCGCACTGCGGCGAGTATATCTGCTTCCGCAGCGACCACCACTGGACCTCGCTCGGCGCGTACTACGCCTACGCCGCCTGGTGCGAGGCGGCCGGGAAGGAGGCCGCGCCGCTCGATTCCTTCACCGAGGGACACTGGGACGGCTATCTCGGCACGGCCTACGACAGCACCAAGAGCAAGGCCATGCGCGAGGATCCGGACACGGTCTATTACTACACGCCGCCCGGGGACGTGCATCTGTATATCACCGACTCCCGCTCCGACCCCGTCGGGCCGGAGTACCCGCTCTTCCGCGACATGACGAACGCGCCGAAGGGCAGTCTGTTCCTGACCTTCCTCAACGGCGACCACGCCCTGTGCACGCTTGTGAACAACAGCATCGAGGACGACTCCTCGATCCTCATCTACAAGAACTCCATGGGCAACCAGCTCGCCTATTTCTTCACCCGGCACTACCACACGGTCTATGTGCTCGACTCGCGCAAATACGGCGGCGGCTCGATCACGGAGAGCCTGCGGCTCTATGACCCGGACGACGTGGTCTACTGCTTCAACACGAACTACGTCTGGTCCGTCGGCGGCTCCGGCGTGATCGAGAAATTTTCGAAATAAGCGCCGGACTCTCCGCTGTCCGGCGTCGAAGAGGGAAATCCGCTGTTGCAATCTCGCCCAAAGGCATATATAATAGCTTTTCACCGGGCCGGGTGTCGGCCTGTGGAAAAATTTGAGTATCCCCGAAGGATACAAAGAAAGGACAAGTGCCAATGAAACGTCAGAAGATTGCGTCGATCTACGCCGACGCGGCGGCCTTTGACGGCCGCGAGATCACGGTATGCGGCTGGGTCCGCACCGTGCGCGACATGAAGAACTTCGGCTTTGCCGAGCTCAACGACGGCAGCTGCTTCAAATCGCTGCAGGTCGTGTTTGAGAGGGGAAAGCTCAACAATTACGATGAGATCGCCCGCCAGAACGTTGGCGCTGCCCTGATCGTACGCGGAACGCTCGTGCTCACGCCCGAGGCCAAGCAGCCTTTCGAGCTCAAGGCCTCCGAGATCACGGTGGAAGGCGCCTCCACGCCGGACTATCCGCTGCAGAAGAAGCGCCACAGCGTGGAATTCCTGCGTACCATCCAGCATCTGCGTCCCCGCACGAAC
This sequence comes from uncultured Clostridia bacterium, assembly GCA_947167725.1. Lineage (GTDB taxonomy): Bacteria > Bacillota > Clostridia > Oscillospirales > Oscillospiraceae > Limivicinus. Next base: position 9,398 of record CAMVJF010000021.1, read on the forward strand.
CTGTTCTCCGCCGTGTTCCGCGTGCGCAGCGTCGCGGCCCAGGCCGTGCACGAGTTCTTCCAGAGCCGCGGCTTCGTCTACGTCCACACCCCGATCATCACCGGCTCCGACGCCGAGGGCGCGGGCGAGATGTTCCGCGTCACCACGCTCGACCTCAACGATCCTCCGCGCCGCGAGGACGGCAGCGTCGATGACAGCAAGGATTTCTTCGGCAAGGCCACGAACCTGACCGTTTCCGGCCAGCTCAACGCCGAGAACTTTGCGATGGCCTTCGGCGACGTCTATACCTTCGGTCCCACCTTCCGCGCCGAAGTCTCCTATACCCAGCGCCACGCGGCCGAGTTCTGGATGATCGAGCCGGAGATGGCCTTTGCCGATCTCGAGGACTATATGGAGACCGCCGAGGCGATGGTGAAGCACATCATCAACACGGTGCTCGAGCGCTGCCCGCAGGAGATGGAATTCTTCAACTCCTTTGTCGACAAGGGGCTGCTGGAGCGTCTGCACAACGTCGTTTCCAACGACTTCGGCCGCATCAGCTACACCGAGGCCGTCGCGCTGCTCGAGAAGAGCGGCCGCGCCTTCGACTACCCGGTCAGGTGGGGCATCGACCTGCAGACCGAGCATGAGCGCTATCTCACCGAGGAGATCTTCAAAAAGCCCATCTTCGTCACGGACTACCCGCGCGATATCAAGGCCTTCTACATGCGCCTCAACGACGACGGCCGGACCGTCGCCGCCGCGGACTGCCTGGTCCCCGGCGTGGGCGAGATCATCGGCGGCAGCCAGAGGGAGGAGCGCCTCGACGTGCTCACCGCGCGCATGCACGAGCTCGGCCTGAAGGAAGAGGACTACTGGTGGTATCTCGACCTGCGCCGCTACGGCAGCTGCCGTCACGCGGGCTTCGGCCTCGGCTTCGAGCGCATGGTCATGTACCTCACGGGCGTGTCCAACATCCGCGACGTCGAGCTGCACCCCCGCACGACCGGCAACGCGGACTTCTGATCCGCCGGACGACAAAGCGGCCTTCCCTCGCAAATACGAAGGAAGGCCATTTTCTCAAAGAAAAGAGAATCGCCATGAAACGAACCCTGCGCCGCGCCGTCGCGGCCCTGCTGGGGCTGCTGCTGTGCTCGCTCGTGATGGTCCCCGCCGGGACGGCCGAGGCGGCAAGCAAGAAAAAGCCTCCTCCCAAGAAAGAATTCCACTACCCCGCCGACTTCTCCCAGGAGAGCCTCGGCGAGGTGATCGAGCGCTACCTCGCCGAGCGCAAGATCTCGCCGGACCATATCGCCATCGGCTGGCGCGATCTCGAGAGCGGCGAGGAGTGGTATCACAACCCCGATCTCTTCTTCTCCGCGGGCAGCACCTACAAGCTGCCGCTCGCGATGCTCTATATCGACAAGGTCGAGGCGGGCGAGATCTCGCTCGAGGATAAGATCGGCAGCTACCCGCTCGGGAAGGATCTCGAGCTGATCCTTGTCCGCTCCAGCAACGCCGCGGCGAAGGTCCTCAAGGATCACTGGAACGAGGACTACACCGAGGTGTTCCGCGACATGATCCCGTACAGCGGCCTCGACGAGGCGACGCTGCCGAAGGAATTCTACACCGCGGCCTTCTCCCCGCGCTTCGTGATCGGCACGCTGCAGACCCTCTACGACGAGTCCGAGCGCTACGGGATGCTGATCGACTATCTCAAGCAGGCGCGGCAGACCACCTTCTTCGCCGCCTACCGCGACAAGTACGAGGTGGCGCACAAATACGGCTCGATCACGGGCTTCCTCTGTGACAGCGGCATCATCTACACCGAGCGGCCCTTCCTGCTGACGGTGCTGACGCACTATACCGGCGCTGCCCAGACCGTGATCGGCGAGCTCGGCCGCATCGCGATGGACTACGCCGAATACCTCGCGCAGAACGTCCCGGAGCCGACGCCGGAGCCGACGCCGGAGCCGACTCCCGAGCCCACGCCCGTTCCGACCCCCGTTCCGACCCCGGTCCCGACGCCGGAGCCGACTCCCGAGCCGACTCCCGAGCCCACGCCCGAGCCTGCGCGAGGCGCGAAGGCGCTCGCTCCGTCCCTCGCCGGGGGCGCGGCGATCGTCTGTGCGGCGGTCGTGCTGCTGACACGGCGGAAGAAAAAAGAATGAGCTCCTTCCCGGGCGCGGACGCGTCCGGGAAGTTTTTTTGCGCTTGCTCTTCCTTTTTCCCGCCCGACAGAGTAGAATAAGGAAAAGATCACCGCGCGAAAAGGAGCGAGCAACTTGGACGAAGAAAAACGCGCCGGGACCGTCGGCGCCGAAGCACCGGGCGCGACGGCGGCCGGGAACAGAAAAAAAGGGACGCGGCTGTGGACGGTCTGTCTGCTGCTGGGTCTTGCCCTGGCGCTGCTCGTGAGCGCGGCACTGCTGTTCACCGTGCGCGTCGGCGGCCGCTTTTATCTCTGCGCGGACACGCTCGATCTGCGCGAGCGGGAGCTCTCCTGCGCCGATCTCGACGCGGCCGTCGGCCGCATCGGACCGGAGACGATCCGCTGGAGCGTGCCGATCGGCGGCGAGCGCTTTGACAGCTTTTCCGAGACGCTGACGCTCTCCTCCCTGCCGAAGGAGGAGCTCGGCGCGCTGAACTACTTCCCCCGGCTCAAAACGGTGGACGCGCGAAGCTGCCCCGACGCCGAGGCCCTGGCCGCGGCCGCGCGGCTGTACGAGGACGTTGACTTTCTCTATACGCTCGAGAGCAGCGACGGGCCGATCAACGGCGGCGCGCGCGCACTGAGCGTCCAAGCTCTCTCGCGCGCCGAGCTCGAGGGCCTGCTCCCGCTGATGCCGCGGCTCGAGACCGTGGATTTGCGCGAGGCGGAAATGCCCGGCGCGGAGGCCGACGCCTTCATGGCCGCGCACCCGGAGCTCGACTGTCCTTATTCCGTTTCGGTCTGGGGCCAGCGCCTGCCGGGAGAGAGCGAATCTCTGCGCTTTGAAAGCGGCAGCGCCGGGACCCTCGAGGAGCTGACGGCCGCGCTCCCGCGCTTCCGCTCGCTGCGTACGCTCGATCTGCGCGACTCGGAGATCACGCCGAGCCAGCTGACGCAGCTCCTGCCGCTCTGCGCCGACGTGGAGCTCAAGTACGTCATCCGCCTCTACGGCCGGATCTTTACCGCCGAGAGCGAAGAGATCGATCTCAGCGGCGTCCCGGTCGACGACACGGCCGAGCTCGAGGCCGCCGTCGGCCTGATGCCGAAGCTGAAAAAAGTCGTGATGTGCGACTGCGGCGTGCCGGACGAGAAGATGGCCGCGCTGGGCGAGCGCTACGCGCCGATCCGCTTCGTCTGGATGCTGCACTTCAGCGTCTATTCCCTGCGCACCGACGCGACCTATTTCTGCGCCTCCGACCTGCCGGAGCTCAACTACCTCGCGCCCGAGCTCAACGACGCGCAGATCGCGCCGATCCGCTACTGCACAGATCTCGTCGCGCTCGACCTCGGCCACATGCATTTCACGGACCTGTCCTTCCTCTACAACATGCCGCATCTGAAGTACCTCATCCTTGTCGAGGGCCGCTTCACCGACATCACGCCGATCGGCTCGCTGGAGGACCTTGAATATCTGGAGCTGTTCAAGAACAAGTTCTACGACATCTCTCCGCTGCTCAACTGCAAGAAGCTCAAGCATCTGAACCTCTGCTACACCTTCGGCTACGATCCCTCGCCGCTGCGCCAGATGAAGAGCCTCGAGCGGCTGTGGTGCGTCGGCTCGCTGATCAAGGAGCCGCTGCGCTCGCAGCTCATCCGGGAGCTCGACGGCTGCTATTGCTACTTCCCCCGCGACGACCGCCAGGGCTCGACCGGCGGCGGCTGGCGCGAGAACGAGGCCTACTACGAGATGCGCGACGTCTTCGGCATGTACTACCAGCCCGGCGGCACGGGCATCCATTGAGTCAAACGGCGCCAGGAAAAAAACGTAACACAGCAGCAGGGCGGAACGATCCGCCCTGCTGCTGTTTCTGTTTGTCCCGCGCCGATCTGCCGCGGACGCCGCGGGGAAAGGTCGATTACCGCGCCCTGGAGCGGGAGAGCGGCGGTACGGACATCCGGTGAAAACGCAAAGAAGCGGTCCTCGGGATCGCTTCTTTTTTTCAGGTCACGAGCGCGCCGAGGGTGAGGATGCCGCGGTTGGCGCGCCAGATCCCCTCGAAGTCGCTCAGCGGCAGGGGATTGACCCCGCGCCCCGCCTCGACGGTAAAGCCGGGACGGCGGAAGCTCTGGATGAACCAGTCCCGGAAGCCCGCGAAGGAGGACGCGTAGGGCGTTTCCGCCGCGGCGTAGCCGGAGACCGCCGAGAAGGTGCCCGCGATGTCCTGCGCGCCGGGGATCTCGATGTCGGCGAAGCGCCAGTAGATGACCTCGCCCTGCGTGTGATAGGCCAGCGTCAGCGCAGGGTCGAAGCGGCGCGTCAGCGCGGCGAGCGCGCGGCTCTCCGGCGCCGAGAGCGGCGCGGGACCGACCCAGTTCGCAGGCGCGGGGCCGGTGAAGCCCGCCGCGGTCTTGATGCGGCGCGCCTCGTCCCACATCGCCGGGTACTGGAGATTGAGATCGACGCCCCGGATGTTTGCCTTCCAGCCGGAAGGGAAGGGGATCTCCGGCCGACGCGCGGCGATCGCGGCCGCCGCGTCGTAGCTCTGTCCCGCCTGCAGCTCTCCCGTCACGAGATCGACGCCGTCGGGATCGACGAGCGGCACGAGGCAGAGCCGCGCGTAGTCGAGGATCTCTGCCGCGCTCTGGCCGAAGAGCTTTTCCCCGCGGGCGAAGGCCCCGGCGAGCGCCTCGGTGAAATAAAGCAGCAGCGTCGCCGTGATCCACTCGTTGGCGTGGTGCGCGGCACTGTAGAGCACGCGGTTCTCTCCCCGTCCCATCGTCAGCGACCAGAGCGGCTTTCCCATCGCGCTGCGGCCGAAGGAGGCCGGGGAGAGGAAGGGATAGCGCGCGCAGAGCCCGCGGAGACACAGCGCGGTCAGCGCGGAGCCGGATCAGAGCTTTACGCCTGCAGGCACTGTGAATTTTGGTGCTTCGGGCGACTCGGTCACCACCAACCGGCCTCCCGCAACAAAAAGTTCCAAATCCTTGTCGTCCTTCTTGCACTAATTCATGGCCTTAAGAAATGTGCCCTTCTGTTCTACGGACCGACGGCTCCAGCGCGACCAAAGC
>CAMVJF010000022.1 GCA_947167725.1 uncultured Clostridia bacterium
GCTTGCGGCGGCCTTTTTCATCCGGCTCGCCGAGCTCCATGAGCTCGACCTTCATGCCGCAGACCTTGCCGTTATCTCCGAGGATCTCCACGGGAGCGCAGAGGAAGCGGAACTCGACGCCCTCCTCCTTGGCCTCTTTGACCTCATCACGGTCGGCGGGCATCTCTTCTTCGCCGCGGCGATAGATAATATAGGTCTTTTCCGCGCCAAGACGGACGGCCGTACGACAGACATCCATCGCGACATTGCCGCCGCCGACAACGGCGCAGCGTTTACCGATCTCTACTTTGTTGCCGAGGTTGACCTCGCGCAGGAAGTCGACGCCGCCGAGAACGCCCGCAAGCTCCTCGCCCGGGACCTTAAGCTTTGCACTCTTCTGTGCGCCGATGGCAAGATAGAATCCCTTATAGCCTTCCTCGCGGAGCTGCTGGATCGTGATATCTTTGCCGACCTCGACGCCGCAGCGGAACTCCACGCCCATCTCGCGCAGGATGTCGATCTCCGCGTTGAGCACGTCCTTCTCGAGACGGAAGTTGGGGATGCCGAGGGTGAGCATGCCGCCGGGAACGGGGTTGCGGTCGAATACGGTGACGGGATATCCCTTGTTGGCGAGGTAGTATGCGCAGCTCATGCCCGCGGGGCCGGCGCCGATGACCGCGATCTTCTCGGTAAAGGGCTTGTTGGTCTGGTTGAGCATCTTGGGGATGAAGCGAGTCTCTTCGTTGAGGTCGTGGTCGGCAATGAAACGCTTGACCTCGTCGATCGCGACGGCCTCGTCGACGCTGCCGCGCGTGCACTCCTTCTCGCAGCGCTTGTTGCAGATACGGCCGCAGACGGCGGGGAAGGGGTTCTCGCGCTTGATGAGCTCGAGCGCGTCGGTGTATCTGCCCTGGGCGGCGAGCTTCAGATAGCCCTGGACGGCGATGTGGGCCGGGCAGGCGGTCTTGCAGGGCGCGGTGCCGGTCGGCATGGTGTCCTCGAAATTCTCGCGATACTCGGGATTCCAGACGTCCTTGGAGAAGATGACGTCGGTCATTTTCTTGTATTCGGGAGCGGAGATGTCCTCGCTGGTGGGCAGCTTCTGCCCAAGCTTGAGCGCGTTGCCGGGGCAGGTTTCGACGCACATGCCGCAGGCGACGCACTTGGCCTCGTCGATCTCGGCGACGTAGTTCGAACGGATGACGTCGCGCGCGCCGAACATCAGACCGACGCGGAGACCGAAGCAGGCGCAGGAGCAGCAGTTGCAGATCGCGGCGGTGTCGCCGGCTTCTTCGATGTTGGGGATGTCGTGCATGAGACCGTTGTCCTCGGCACGCTTGATGATCTCGAGCGCCTCCTCGCGCGTGATCTCGCGCGCACGGCCGGTGCGGATGTAGTGCTCCGCGCCCTTGCCCATCTGGATGCACATCTCCTCGGCAAGGTGTCCGCAGCCGTCGTTGATCGAGGTCCGGGAGGCACGGCAGGAGCAGGGAGAAACGGAGAACTTGTCATACTTGTTGAGATAGTACGAGAGCTTGTCGTAATCGTGTGCGTCGGGATCGTCCTTGATCGCGCTCTCGATGGGAATGACGCGCATGAGACCGTAACCCTGCGGGATCATGGCGGACATCAGCTCCATGCGCTTGCGGGTATATTCCTCAAACGCGCGGCCCACCTCGGGATGGGTGTTGAGCAACTCCTGGTTGTTGACCAGCATCTCCATGATGCCGGGCGCGAAGATCTGCATGAAGTATTTGTCGACACCCTCTTCTTTGTCGTAGGTGCAGCGAAATACGCCGATCCAGGCGAGGTGCTTGGCCAGCTTCTCCGTCTCCTCGACGCTTTTGCCGACCTTCTTGGCGAGCCATTCGGCGGTGCGTTCCTTGCGCAGACCGGCCGCAATGGCAACGTCGGCTTCGTCGTCGGTGACGATATTCGCCAGACTGTAATACTCGGGAGCATTCTCGTCGATCTTGTTGACCACACCGGAAATGCCGCCGATGATCTTACAGAGCTTGACGATCTTTGGTCTGAGTTCTGCCATGATGTTCTCTCTCCTTCAAATTGTATATTATGGGCTGTGATTCCATACTCAACCAACCTACAGTATATTAAAATCGCCTCGCAAGGTCAAGCTGTAATTCTCTTTTTCGAGGAAGCTGCGTTCAGAGAGCCGAGGAGCGGCAATTGTTTACGAGATGTTCTTGATTTTGCCATGAGGCTCCTATATACTGAATAACTGTGAAACTGTGCAGTGAGGAAATCATGGAGCATCTTGAGATCGAAAGAAAATACCTGATCGCCATGCCGGACATGGCCTTTCTCGCTCGTCTGAGCGTCTCGGAGATCGAACAGGTCTATCTTCTCTCGCCGCAGGGCGGGAGGGAGCGCGTACGGCGCCGTGACTACGGAGATCGCGTCGAATACACGCACACGGTCAAGCGCCGGATCAGCGATCTGTCGCGCGTCGAAAGCGAACGGGAGATCAGCGCCGGGGAATACGACGCGCTGCTGTCCTTCGCCGACCCGGAGCTCCGGACGATCCGCAAGAAACGATATCTCTGCCCATATCTCGGAGAATGCTTTGAGATCGACGTGTTTCCGTTCTGGGACGATCACGCGGTCCTGGAGCTTGAATTGCAGCGCGAGGATCAGACGATCGCATTTCCGCCCGAGATCCGTATCCTCCGGGAATTGACACACGATAAGCGATACACCAATTCCGCCATGGCCCGCGAGATCCCGGATCCCGCAGCCGACGCGGAGCAAGAATAGAATCAAGAGGTTTTGTATGAAAAAAGCTTTTGCCCTCTGCCTTTGCCTTTGCATGATCTTTTCCCTATGCGCCTGCAATGTGATCGACGCGATCCGCAGCGCGGAGCTTCCGCCCATGCCGACGCCCGAGCAGCCGCAGAGCGCCGACCCCACACCGGCATCAGACGTTCCGGTGAGCACCGCCGAGCCGGGCGAGGAACCCGAGGTGACGGCGCCGTCTCCCGATGGCGGAGCTGAGCTTGGTGAGCGCGTGATCATCTACACGAAGAAGACGCAGGAGAACTTCGACGCCCCAGACGGCTCGACGATCCTTGAATTCTCCTATGTCACGCCGACGGTGCGTATCGACGACAGACCGGATGCGGCCGAGGAGATCAACGAGCAGCTGCGCATCCTCGACGAGCTCTATATTTCCGGCTCTGGCGACGATCTCGGGAAAAGCCTTCTTCTCGAAAACGCGATCGACAACTTCAGCTATGTCAGCGCCAAAGGAGCGGACATCAATACGCAGTTCTCGTCTGCGAGGACTGCAAAGAGCACGCGGGCCGACGGCAGCGTTATCAGCTTCCAGTACTGGACGAGCGTCTATACCGGCGGCGCGAGTGGGGCCCACGGCTATATGTGCGTCAACTTCGACAGCCAGAGCGGGAAGAAGCTGACGCTTGAATCGATCTCCGCGGACCCTGCTGGAGTAAAGGACTCGCTTGTCGATTATCTGGTCGCGGAGGCCAGGGAGAGCGGCCTGTATAAAGCCATCGCCGAGAACGAGCTTGATCCCGACAGCGCGCTGGCTGCCGTCGTTCGGGAGGGGAGCTGGCTGTTCACTTCCGAGGGTATCGCGCTGTTTCCTCCTTACGGTGCGCTTTCCGATTCGGACGGGGAGAGCTATCGTTTCTTCACGGTCCCCTATGACGCGCTCAGCGGCGTACTGGACGCGCGTTTCATGCCGGTATTGCGTGAAGGCGCCGGCAACGTCGAGGCGATCCGTCTTGCAGACGTTGAAAACGGCACGGTGCAGAGTATGGACCGACTGGTCGTTTCTCCGGCCGGAGAGGAGCTCTATCTGAAGGTCAACGGAACGATATTCGACGTTACGGTCAGCAACTTTTTCTACCTTGACCAGCCGGAGTCGGCAGATCGTTTCGTCGAAGGCGAACGCCACTGGTATGCGAGCTATATGACCGACAGCGCGCTCCAGCTGTGTGTGAGCGTACCGAACGGAATGCCGAACCTGATGATCAGTTACACCGATGCGGACTATGTCACGCACCGCTTTTTCCTGAGCGAAAAGGGCGAGAACGGAGGCATTTACCTTGCGGACGAGTCCATTCAGGCGGTCGGATAAAAATCTGCGATATTACTGAAAAACCTTGATAAATCTTGTTGACAATGCTTCATGAACATGGTATTATACCAAAGCCGCATTGAAGAGGCCCTGCAAAGTCGGGTATTCCGCGCCTCAAAAGCGAGTCCTGAAGATGGGAGGATATGATTCGTGAAGCATGCTATCATCGTGACCGGCGGCAAGCAGTACCGTGTCGCCGAGGGCGACGTGGTGTTCATCGAGAAGCTTGATGCCGCTGTCGGCGACAGCGTCAAGTTCGACCAGGTCCTGGCCGTGATCGACGGTGACAACGTCGTGTTTGGCAAGCCTGTGATCGAGGGCGCGTCCGTCAGCGCGAACGTGGTGAAGAACGGCAAGGCCGCCAAGATCCGCGTTTACAAGATGAAGCCCAAGAAGGGTTACCGCAGAACGCAGGGCCACAGACAGCCCTATACCAAGGTCCAGATCGAAGCGATCAACGCCTGAGTATCCGCAGCTATTTTGACAAAAGGAGGGAAAGCTTACATGGCACACAAAAAAGGCATGGGTTCCACCAAGAACGGCCGCGACAGCCAGTCCAAGCGCCTTGGAACCAAAAGAGCCGACGGACAGTTTGTCCTGGCCGGCAATATCCTTGTCAGACAGCGCGGAACCAAGATCCACCCCGGCAACAATGTCGGTAAGGGAAAGGACGACACTCTGTTTGCTCTGATCGACGGCAAAGTGAAGTTCGAGCGCATGGGCAAGGACCGCAAGATGGTCTCTGTTTACGAAGAAATCGCACAGTAAGGCAAACGAAAATGACCGGACGGCATTCTGTCCGGTCATTTTGTATGATGTAACAGGATGAAGGAGCGCCTATGGCAGCATCATTTGTAGATAAGGCGAGGATCACCGTCCGCGCCGGCAGCGGCGGCGACGGCGCCGTGGCTTTTCACCGTGAGAAGTATGTCGCGGCCGGCGGACCCGACGGCGGCGACGGCGGCCGGGGCGGAAGCGTCGTTTTCTCGGTGGATGAGAACATGTCCACGCTGATGGATTTTCGCTATAAGCGGAAATATGTAGCGCCCAACGGCATGCCGGGGCAAGGCAAACGCTGCAACGGAAGGGACGGCGAAACGCTCGTGATCAAGGTCCCGCGAGGAACGATCATCCGCGACACGGCCAGCGGCTCGATCATGCACGACATGTCCACTGGCGAGGACTGGGTTGCGGCGAAGGGCGGACGCGGCGGCTGGGGCAACACCCATTTCGCCACCCCCACGCGGCAGGTGCCGCGCTTTGCCAAGCCCGGCCTGCCCGGCGAGAGCCACGATCTCACACTGGAACTGAAACTCCTGGCGGACGTCGGCCTCGTCGGGTTTCCGAACGTCGGCAAGTCTACGCTGCTCTCCGTTGTCAGCAAGGCGCATCCCAAGATTGCAAACTATCATTTTACCACGCTCTTTCCAAATCTCGGCGTCGTGTATGTGGACGAAGGCGTTTCCTTCGTCATGGCGGATATTCCGGGCATCATTGAGGGAGCGTCCGACGGCGCGGGGCTGGGACATGACTTTCTGCGTCATATCGCCCGCTGCCGCCTGCTGGTGCATCTTGTCGATGTCTCCGGCAGCGAAGGGAGAGACCCTGTGGAGGATTTCGAGGCGATCAATGCCGAGCTGCGCGAGTACAATCCTGAGCTCGCCGCCCGTCCGCAGATCGTCGCGGCCAATAAATGTGACCTGATCGAGGAGAGCTCGGATAATCTCGTTAGACTGCGCCGGCATGTCGAAGAGCGCGGCATGAAGCTGTTTGAGCTCAGCGCCGCCGCCCACAGCGGGACGCGCGAGCTGGTGGGGGAGTGCGCGAGACTTCTGCGCGAGCTGCCGCCGATCGCGCCTTTCGAGGCCGATTACGTCCCGCCGGAGCCTGTGGTCGAGACCTCCGGCGATCTCACGATCGAGAAGTTTGACGACATGTGGCTCGTCGAGGGACCCTGGCTGCAGCGCCTCGTCGCGACGGTCAATTTCTCCGACTACGAGAGCCGTATGTTCTTCGACCGTATCCTTCGGGAAAGCGGCGTTTTTGAACGGATGGAGCAGATGGGCGTCAAAGACGGCGACACCGTCAGCATGTATGATCTGATGTTCGAATACAGGGAATGATGACAAGTTGTGTGCCGCAGACGGTTGGCTGTCTGCGGCACACAACATATTTATCATAACCTCTCTTCGGCGATTCGTCAAGGTATTGAAAAGAAAAACGCCGCATTTCCTGCGTTTTGAACAATTTGACGAAGATTTGTTTGTGACGCTTGTCAATTGCAATCTCTTCCGTCTTTTGGTATTGTATAAACAGAAAGGGAAACACCCTATAACATAAACCGCTCTGAATTTGTACGGAGCGAAGGGACGGTATCCCGGTACGGAGATGTTCCGGCACATATAGTATACTCACTAAGAGAATGAATGACGAAATGTGATGTGCCCGTTGAATGGATCTCAAAGCCGGAGAGAAATCCAAATCTGAAGAAAGAGAGGTAACCAGGATGTTAGATACCAAGAATTCGATGGAATAACCCCTGACTGTGGAACCGAGTGGATCAGTCAGGGGTTATTCTTTTTTTGCAGAATGGTGTATCCGCGATTCGTCGGCCTGTACTGCCGGGCTGCGAACGCGGTATTTTTTTCGGAATTAAATTACATCTTGTAGTCATCTTGTAGTTGACAGGAAAAGCTGTCGCAATATATACTGTAAAAATGTAAGAGAATGCAGTGAAAGGAGGCGGAACGGTGTACATCCGAGAGATAGACGACAGATATCCCGAATTTGCCGAGGCGTACGAGCCTGTCAGAGGCCGTAAGAAGCGCAAAAAATTCCTGCTTGGTCAGGCCGCCCCGCTTTTGCTTGCCGTCGCAGGATCTGTATTGATCCTGAGCAGCGCTCTCCTCCCGAAAGCCGGCGCGCCGAAGCCGCCGTCCGGCAAAGGGAGACCTGCCACGCCCGTCGTGACGACCACAAGCCCGACGCCGGAGCCGACGCCCGAACCGACGCCGGAGCCGACGCCGGAGCCGACGCCCGAACCGACGCCGGAACCGACGCCGGAGCCGACGCCCGAGCCGACGCCGGAGCCGACCGAGGAGCCCGAGACGGTCCCCGGCCCGCCGGCCGTCAGAGCGCCGACGATCAACACGCCTAGCAGTTCCGATCTGGGCGATTACTATTTCGCTATCCCCTGTACGATCAACCTCCAGTCCGCGGCGCAAAAATCCGGCGAGGCAGTTCTGCTGCGGAAGCCGGCCGGCGCGTCTTCCTACACGGAAATGACCAATCCGGGTGCCAGCATTACCTATCCCGGCGGGAAGAGCGGTTCATGGACTGTCAAGGACGAGTACGGCGACGCGCTGCGCGCGTATCTGCCGTATCCGAGCGATCAAATGGGCTCGATCGACAGGCTGAAGGTCCGCTTCAAATACACGCTTTCCAACGGGAAGAGCGGAACGGTCGACAGCAGCGAGGTCGTCGTCACGCAGGGTACCTTCTTTGAATTTGATCACGCCGACGTCGGCGTGTCCGGTTTCTCCGCTCAGTTCAAAATCGATTCGGCGACGATCCCCGACATCAGCAAGGTCAGCTGCGCGTCCGCGACCATGATGATCAACGGCCGGACGATCAATCTGAAGCCGTATGTTACGATCTCCGGCGGTTATGCCAAGGTCGCGACGCTGTTCAGCAATATCCTGAATTCCGGCGAGTCTATTGAATCGAACGGCCCGATCATCCTGAAGCTCAGGTATAAGGACAGCGGCGTGACCTGGGATGAATCCGACGAGGGGAGTCTGGGAGACTTGTCCGTTCCCACGCCGATCATCACGATCAACTCTGTCCGCGCATGGACCACCATGGGTATGCCGGGCGCTCTGCGTCGTCTTCGGGTGAATTACAATATCGACCCCAACGGAACGACTGTTGCCGGTTCCGTCGTTACGATCACCGCAAACGACACCAGCTTCACCAAGTCCTGGAGCATGGAGGGGACCGGAGATCTTATCGTCGACGATGCTCTTGACTCGAATCTGCCGTATTATATCAGCACCGGATGGACGACGGAGATTATGGTCCAGTATTCCGACGGCGGTGATACCTTCTCAAAAACGGTATCCACATCCTCCACCAAGACCTATGTCTGCGTGCTTGAGCCCACGATCACCAAAGCGGAATTCGTAGAGGATTATCTCTTCCGGATCAGCGGCACGGTCCGCTTTGCCGCCGACGGCGACGATCCCTACACCTATTCCGGCACGCTGGTGACCAGTCCGGAGATCGGCTGGAAGACCCCGACCAATCCGAATCCTTCCCCGACGTTCGAGCCGGGCTCGATCGATTTCTATGATGATTCGTACAATCCCGTCAGCGAACTCACACAGGGCGATACGTGTAATTTCAGTGTGGACTTCGAAGATGTTCCTTCCGACGCGACGGGCTTTATCTTGAAGCTCTCGGCCGACCCCGCATACGGCGGCAGCTATTTCTACGTCGGCGGAATTTCCGGCACGGCCTCCGGATCGGTCACGCCCTATTCCGAACCGCCCGATCCGACCAGCATTTTCTATGGCGGCGAATTCTATTTCATCAATATGTCTTCCGGTGTATTCGGCGGGTCGATCGGACTTGTCAGCCCCATCACCCAGAGTGATCTTTCCAACGTCACCTATACGATCACGATGAACGGAACGGATATTACATCCCAGATCGCCCCGTATTCACACTCGATCTCAGACCCTGAAGCAATCGGATTCTGGCTGAACGCCATCGACATCCCTCAGATCGTCTGGGACAATCCCGATGCGGATTACTGGGTTTACGTCTCGGCGGATTATATGGGAGAAACGTATCAAGAAGAATATCAAGTCATACTCTCATGACACGGGCATTCACCGCATCTTTCCCGCATTTTCATCTCGTCTGATTTGTTATTTGGAACAGGAGGAACACCATGAAAACGTACAAGAAAAAGAAAGCGAGAAAAGCCAACGGCTGGATCGGTGCGCTGATCGCGCTGATCGTGTCGGTGCTGCTTCTCAATCCCAGATGGCTTCCGCTCTCCGAGACGACGAAGGCCACGATCGCGGAGCTTGAAAAGAACTATTTCCTTATCAAGCGCAGCGGCAACATCACGGCCGCGCATATCCTCGCGCTTGTTCTTGCGATCTGCCTGATCTATCTTATCTACAAAGTGATCAAGTTCCTCCTTGTGACTTTCGGAGCCAAAAACTCCCGTGCCAGAACGATCACCGCGCTGATCCTCGGCACGATCAAGTATCTGGCCGTGATCCTCGGTGCGCTCTGGGGGCTGAGCATCCTGGGCGTCGACTCCACGGCCGTGCTTGCCGGCGCCGGGATCCTCGGACTGATCATCGGCTTCGGCGCGCAGAGCTTGATCGAGGACGTCATCACAGGCCTGTTCATTATCTTTGAAGGCAAGTATTCCATCGGCGACATCATCGTTCTGGACGATTTCCGCGGCGTCGTGAAGGATATCGGCGTGCGCACCACCACGATCGAGGACGCCGGATACAACCTCAAGGTCGTCAACAACTCCGATATCCGCAACTTCCAGAACCGCTCGCGCAATATTTCGCTTGCCGCCTGCGAAGTCAGCGTGTCGTATGAAACCGATATCCCCAAGCTTGAGAAGATGCTCGCCGAGAATCTGCCTCTGATGCTCGATGCGCACCGCGATCTGTATCTGACCGTGCCACGGCTCCTTGGCGTGACCCAGCTTGCCGATAGCGGCGTCAACCTCAAGTTTGTCGTTGACGTCAAGGAAGAGAACATCTTTGTCGCGCAGCGCGCGCTCACGCGCGATATCCGCGTCCTCTTTGCGGAAAAGGGCGTCGAGATCCCGTTCCCGCAGGTCGTCGTGCACAACGGCGACTGATTGCGCAGCAATCGTTGCAATGATCTGACAGGATCGCCTTTGGCGCTTTCGGATATGGTCTGACGCTTGCTTTCCAGTTATTTCATCTGCTTTTTTCGCATATCTGTCTTTTCATCGCAAAAGATAAGCACGGGTAAGGATACCAAAAGAATGGCGATCGTCTCCGTGCGTCTCAGACCGGGCCTTCGCTGCGCTTTTGCGCCCGGCCCAATCTGAGGAAAAGGAGATGCGAAGAATGTCTACGAATTCCAGCAACCAGCTCGTCAATCCGAGTGCGCGTGAAGCGATGGATAAGTTTAAGATGGAGGCTGCTTCCGAAGTCGGCGTGAACCTTAAGCAGGGCTACAACGGCGACCTCACCAGCCGTCAGGCCGGCTCCGTCGGCGGGCAGATGGTCCGCAAGATGATCGAAGCCTACGAGAACGGCATGAAGTGATCGCACGAACCGTGCGATCCGTTGCAGGGCAGCAGCGCTGCCCTGCAATTCTATATAAAGCCGTACATATTGACAGAATAGAACCGAAAGCATTTTTACTAAAAAATGAAAAGCCGTTCCCGGACGCGTGCAGTTGCGTTCTGAGCTTTCCATCCGCCTATTTGCGCGGATTCGCGAATGCAGGACGCATACTGCACGGCCGCGGTTGGCGCAGGGAGAATAGACAGATGGCCAAACACCTTGCCGCAACAGAAAAGCCAAAGAAGAAAGCGGCCGCACACACCCATCGGGAGATCCATGTACCGGATTTTCGCAAGAGGCGTTCGCCGCAGCACAACAGGCGTGAGGACGAGGATCTTACCAGGAGCGGGATGCTGAACAAAACGCTTGACCGAAAGTTCAGCGCCGGAGATCTTGTCCTCGCGGTCCTCTCTCTGTTTGCGTTGATTCTGGTGTATTTTATTCCCACGCGCGGGCTCGTTCGTCTGTTGAGCTTCTTCGTTCCTTTCCTCCTCGCGGGTTATTCCTATCTTTTCGAGGCTTTCCAGGAAGCCTTCATGGGCATCGTGCTGGGCCGCGAGCTGATAGTGACGGCTGCTTCCGTGCTTGCCTTTACCTCCGGCTCCTACTTCGGCGGCGCGGCGATCATGGTCTTTCTGAAGATCTGCGATCTGACCGTCTCCTTTGCCGAATCGCTTCAGAATGAGCAAGTCTCGGAGCTTTACGCCCTGCGTCCGGAAACCGCCGATGTCGTGAATCTCGGTATGCTCACGGAGACGAACGCGCGAGATATCCCCATCGGCACGCTCATTGAGCTGGATGCCGGCAAAACCATCCCGATCGACGGGATTGTAGAAGAAGGGACTTCCGTGGTCGATGCGTCGCCGCTGACACACGCAAACACAAGCAGTCCGGTCGTGCCCGGCTCCCGGGTGTTCTCCGGATGCGTGAACGTTTCCGCGCCCATCCGGATCCGCACGACTGCCCTGCAGAGCGATTCGGTCTGTTCGACGGTGATCCGCGCGGCGGAAAACTCCTGGATGCACAAATCCGCCCTTGAACGGCTCCTGCAGAAGGTCCTTTCCTATGTCTCTCCCGCGCTGATCGCCGCTGCGATCCTGATTGCGCTGATCCCTTCGCTG
Organism: uncultured Clostridia bacterium; assembly: GCA_947167725.1. GTDB lineage: Bacteria > Bacillota > Clostridia > Oscillospirales > Oscillospiraceae > Limivicinus. The sequence continues at coordinate 11,577 of CAMVJF010000022.1, forward strand.
GTGACGGGAGAATGGCGCGACTATCTTCTGCGCGCCGCGATCCTTCTGACGGCCTCACAGTCATATTCCGTCATTCAGAGCGTCAAGCTCGCGTTTGACTGCGCCGCGGCGCATGCCGCAGGTTTCGGCGTCGTGTTCAAAGGGCATGGCACGATCGAGGCTCTTTCCAAAGCCGAGACGATGGTTTTCGATAAAACCGGCACCGTTACCGAGGGACGCTTCCAGATCAAGGAGGTATTTCCGAGCGGCGTCTCGGAAGAATATCTTCTTTTCCTGGCAGGCGCCGCGGAGCTTCACTCCCGTCACCCCCTGGCGCAGGCGATCGTTGCCGCCAGCGGAGCCGCCGCCTCCGACGTCGAGGTCCTTGACGTTGAGGAGACGCCTGGACGGGGAGTATGTGCGTTTATCGGCGGTCGGAACGTTTACGTCGGCAACGCAGCGATGATGGAAGATCACGATATCAAGTTCCGTAATCCCTCCATCCCGGGCACCGCGATCCATGTCGCGGTCGATAATCACTATATCGGACATATTATCGTCGAAGACGCGCTCCGTATGGGCGCCTTCGATGCGATCGAGGAGCTGCGCATCGCCGGCGTGAAGGACAGCGTCATGTTGACGGGCGACGTACATTCTTCCGCGCGCAGGATCGCTTCTTCGCTGAATTTCGATATGATCAAGGCCGAGCTTTCTCCCGAAGAAAAATGCCGCGCGGTCGAATATTTGATGAATAACCGCAATGCCAACACGACGCTCGCCTTCGTGGGCGACGGCGTCTGTGACGCTGACGTGATCCGTCTGGCGACGGTCGGAATCGCATTTGACTGTTTTGACAAGCCCGACGCGATCAACGCCGCGGACGTCGCAATCCTCGGCGGCGAGATCCGCACGCTGCCTCGCGGCTATCGTCTCGCCAAGCTCTGTTCTCTCGCCGTGCTTGAGAACAGCATCGTATGCGGCGCGGTGAACTTTGCATGCGCATTCTTCGGTGTGCTGGGCTATATCGGACTTCCTTTCGCCGTACTGCTCCAGACTGCCGCGGTGATCCTTGAGGTATTCAACCCTGTGCGCGTGTTATACTTGGAAGAGGAACAATCCAACCGTCTCATGAAGAAAGGGAGAAGAAAACATGAATGAAGCTTTACGAGTCCTCTGCGAGAGAAGAAGCATCCGCAAATACAGACCCGAACAGATCACGCGCGCCGAGCTGGACGCCGTGATCGAGGCGGGCGTATGCGCGCCCTCCGGAAGGAACGGCCAGTCGGCCGTCATCGTCGCGGTACAGGACAAGAAAACGCGGGATCAGCTTTCGGCCATGAATGCGGAGATCCTCGGCGTGAAGAGCGATCCCTTTTACGGCGCGCCCACCGTGCTCGTCGTGCTTGCGAAAGCCGACAGTATCTTTGCCGTTCAGGACGGCAGCCTCGTTCTCGGCAATCTCCAGAATGCTGCGAAGGCGATCGGCCTCGGCTCCTGCTGGATCAACCGCGCGAAGGAATGCTTTGAAACCGAAGAAGGGAAGGCCCTTCTGAAAAAATGGGGTCTTGAGGGCGATTATATCGGCGTCGGCAACTGCATCCTCGGATATCCGGCAGAGGATCCCGCGATCAAGCCGCGTAAGGAAAACTACGTTACTTACGTGCTCTGAGGCATGAACGTCTACGATTTCGATAAAACGGTCTTCTATCCGGATAGTTCCTACACTTTTTTCCTGTATTGCCTGCGGACGCACCCTCATGCGGTCCTGTGCACGGGGAAGGACATTTTGCGCTATGCGACGCTATACGCGCGCAAAGCCGTGAATACAAAGGAACTCAAGGAAAAGCTCTTTGCCTTTCTGCTGTTTCTGCCCGAACCGGAAAAGGTCGTCCGCGCTTTTTGGGATCGTCATTTTTCCACAGGCATTCGGTCCTGGTATCTCGCACAGAAGCGCAGCGACGATCTGATCATCAGCGCTTCGCCTGCTTTCCTTGTCGAAGAGGCGTGCAGGAGGCTGGGCGTTTCCTGCATCGCGACGCGAATGGATATCGACTCAGGCCGTATCGACGGGGAAAACTGTCATGACGTTGAAAAAACAAGGCGTTTCCTCGCAGAATATCCCGACGGGGTGATAGAGAGGTTCTATTCCGATTCCCTTTCCGACACGCCGCTTGCGATGCTGGCGGATCAAGCCTGGCTCGTGAAAAAAGATAAGCTGAGTCCCTGGCCCTGCTGACGCGCGGCCGGGAAGAAAAGAGGTCAACCATGCCTTCCTCCACAAAAGAGGCGCTCGGCGCCGCACTGAAAAAAATGATGGCGGTCAAGCCGATCGATAAGATCACGGTCAAGGATCTTGTCGAGATCTGCGGTGTGAACCGGCAGACCTTCTATTATCATTTCGACGATGTATACGATCTGCTGGAGGGGGTCTTTGAAGCGGATGCGGAGAAAAACCTGCCGCATGAGGTCAAATATGAGCGCTGGCGCGAGGACGTTTCGATGTTCTTCAAGTATCTCATCCGAAACTCCGACTTTGCGCTGAACATCTACAATTCGCCAAACCGGACCTATATGCTGCGTTTCTATAAGCAGAAGCTGCAGAACTGCATTCGCAGCTTTGCCGTGATCGTATCGCGCGATATGAAGATCGACCG
>CAMVJF010000023.1 GCA_947167725.1 uncultured Clostridia bacterium
CTATGAGAAGGTCAGCGCCGATCTGACGATCTCCTCTGTCGACAAGGCCCTTGCGGAGATCAACCGCGAGAAGACCGCGCGGGTCATCATCCCGGTGCAGTCTCTGAACAAATCCTTTATCAAAACCCTCAACTGCGCGCTGAGCTGCGGTTTTACCTCCATGGAGCTCTACAGCGTCTGCAGCACGGAGGAGCAGGCAAAGCAGATCCGGGAGCAGATCGACGCTCTCGGCGTGGACTGCGAGTATCGCTACGACGTTACGACCCTGCGCAACACGAACGACATCCTGCTCGCCCACATCCGGCAGGAGGCCGATTCTCTGGAGAACGAGCGTCTGATCGTGATGATGGGAGGCCTTGTCGTGACCTCTCCTTTTGCCAAGATCCTGCATAACAGCACCACGCACCGACTGATGAGAAAAATGGAGACTTATCGGAACGTTTATGTCTTTTCCGTCCCCTATGTCATCGAATGAGCCTCCGGGAGACGGACTGATCGGAACCGCACGGAAGGAGTTGGATCGCCATGGCGACCGTCGCATTCATCGGAACAGGAAACATGGGCGGCGCGCTCGCGCGCGCCGCGGCGAAGAGCCCGCTGTGCGGGAAGCTGCTCCTTGCCAACCGCAGCCCGGAAAAGGCGCGGCGCCTCGCGGAGGAGCTCGGCGCGGAGGTCTGTGACAACGCCGCGGCCGCGCGGCAGGCCGGCGTGCTCTTCCTCGGCGTCAAGCCGCAGGGGCTCGAGGCGATGGCCGCGGGCATTCTTCCCGTGCTCTCCGGGCGCGGGGACCGCTGCGTCCTTGTCTCGATGGCCGCGGGCTGGACGCTCGAACAGCTCGAGGGCCTCTTCGGCAAGAGGCCGATCGTGCGCATCCTGCCGAATCTCCCGGTCTCGGTCGGCGGCGGCGTGACGCTGCTGTGCGCTTCCGAGGCCGTCACGCCGGAGGAAAAAGCGCTCGTGTGCGGGCTGCTGGCCGCCTCCGGCGCGGTCAGCGAGCTTCCCGAGGGGCTGATGGAGGCCGCCTCTGGCGTCACGGGCTGCGGTCCGGCCTTCGCCGCGATGTTCGTCGAGGCGCTCGCCGACGGCGCGGTCTACTGCGGCCTGCCGCGGGGCGAGGCCATCCGCTGCAGCGCGCAGATGCTCAAGGGCACGGCGGAGCTGCTGCTTGCGAGCGGCGACCATCCCGGCGCGCTCAAGGACCGGGTCTGCTCCCCCGCGGGCAGTACGATCGAGGGCGTGCGCAAGCTCGAGCAGAGCGCCTTCCGCGCCGCCGTCACCGACGCCGTGATCGCCACCTGGGAAAAAGAGTTCTGATCCTTTTCCCGGCAGTCTGTAAAAACGCCGCGGGGCGCGGATCTTTCGATCCGCGCCCCGCGGCGTTATGCTCCGTTTCGTTATGCCGTCCTCTCCGCGGCGTCCTCCGGCGGGCTTTTCGGCGCGCCCCGCTGCCGCAGCATCGAGACGGCCAGCACGCCGAGCAGGATTAGCAGACTGATCAGCTGCGAGAAGGAAAAGGGCCCGAGCGCGCCGCGCACCGCGTCGTCGCGGAAGAATTCGACGACGTAGCGGAACACCGGATAGGCGATGAAATAGAGCGTCGGCAGCTTCCCGCGCCATTTCCGTCCTCCTCGCAGCAGCAGCGCGAGCATGACGGCGAAGAGCAGGAATTCAAACGCGCTTTCGATGAGCTGCGTCGGCAGCCGCCCGTCCCAGAAGTGCGCGCAGAAGGCGTTGTCCATCTTCTTCCCGTAGCAGCAGGGCGACCATATGAGCCAGCCGTCCTCCACGTCCGTGGCACAATAGCAACCGAGGCGCGCGAAGCCGTGGAACAGCGTAAAGGAAACCGCGAGGATGTCCCAGCCGAGATGCCTGTGTTCCGGCGCCAGCCGCGGCAGTAGCAGCGCGATGCCGCCGTAGTAGCCGAGCATCCCGCCGTAGAAGACATAGCCCCTCGTTTCGAGCAGCCTTCTGAAGCTGTACGGCTCGCCGACGGCCGCCTGGTAGATCGCGCGGGAGGCCATGCCGAAGACCTTCATCAGCGCCGCTCCCAGACCGAAGCCGAGCAGCGCGGTGACGAACAGCTTCAGCCAGACGCGCCATCCGACGCGGAAGCGAAGGCACAGCAGCGAGCCGCAGAGGACGCCCGCGGCGACGCCGATCGCGGCGAGGCCGTCATAGGTGAGAAAGGGCTCCCGGTAGAAACAGATCACATTGTCCATCTTTCAGCTCCTTTCCCCGTCCTCAGGCGGGGTCTTCAGCACGCCGCAGCGCCGCAGGATCGCGGCGAGCAGCGCCCCGGCCAGAATGAGCAGACTGAAAAACTGCGCGTAGGAAAAAGGGCCGATCGCCACGGACATCGCCCCCTCGCGGAAAAACTCGATGATATAGCGGAAGACCGCGTAGCACACGAGATAGAACGCCGGCAGTCTGCCGCGCCCCCTCCTCCGCAGCAGCAGCGTCAGCATGACGGCAAAGAGCAGGAAGGCGAAGGCGCTCTCGATGAGCTGGGTCGGGAGGCGGCTGTCGTAAAAATGCGCGCAGAAGGCGTTGTCCATCCGGACGCCGCCGCAGCAGGGCCGCCAGACGAGCCAGCCGTCCTCCACCGCCGTGTTGCAGTAGCAGCCCATGCGCAGGAAACCGTGCCCGAGGGCAAAGGCGCTCGCCCAGATATCCAGGCCGAGCCGCCGCCGATGCGGCAGCACGCGCGGCAGCAGCAGCGCCAGCACCGTGAAATAGCCGCACACGACGCCGTAGAACACGGCGGCGACGTTCTCAAGCAGCCGGGAGAGGCTGTAGGGCTCGCCGATCAGGGCCTGGCGGATCGCGACGGCGCCGAGGGAGAAGAGCTTCATCATCAGCACCGACGCGCCGAAGCCGAGCAGCACGACGCCCAGCATCTTCAGCCAGTCGCGCAAGCCGACGCGGAAGCGCAGACACAGCAGCGAGCCGCAGAGCAGCGACGCGGCGACGCCGATCCCCACGAAGCCGAAATAGGTAAAAAACGGTTCGCGGTAGAAACAGATGACCTTATCCATTTTCTGCCTCCTTTCGGCAAGCCGGCTTCTCTCTCAGGCAGGCTGTCGGCATGTGGGGGCGCATCTCCGGTGCATGCGGATGGCAAACAGGGGCGCATTTTCATGCGCCCCTATACGGGTCTTTGCTTCATCTGCGGGAAACGCGCGGAGCCTTTCCCGGCGCGGGAGGCCGGTGCGCGCGTGCTGACGGCAAATCAGCAGCAGCCCGAGCGTTTGTTATTCTCAATCACTTTGATCTTATACGTTTTCCCGCTGGGCGTCGTGACCTCAGTGACCTGCTCCCCGGAGGACTCCGGTGCGGGTGAAGTCTGGGTCGTGACGGCGGTCTCCTCAGGCGGAGTGGTCTCCTCGGCCGGCTTGGCCTCCTCGGCCGGAGTCTCCTCGGGCGGAGCACTCTCTTCCTCAACGGCCTCCGGTGACGGCGAAGGCTTTGCCGTGGTGCCGGTCTTGGTCGTCTTGGGCTTCGGCTTGGGGTTCGCCTTCTCTACCCCATAGCCGCAGTTCTTTTCGCAGTAGATGATCGTGCCGCCGTAGGGGAAGCCGGTGCTGCCCGCCGTGATGGAGCTCTTCTTGATCTGGTGCTCCTCCTCGGTGGTCTTGGTCGCGCCGCACTCACAGCTTACAGTGACGCTGTGCTTCTGGTCGTCGATCTTCGTGTAGACCGGCTCGCCCTGCGCCGCGTGGACGTGGCTCGGGTCGCTGTTGCCGCCTGTCCAGCCGTCCTGATCGGTCGGCGTCTCGGACGAGGGGTTCTCCTTGTCATAGCTGTATCCGCAGGCGCACTCGTAGTGCGTGCCGCCGTTTGGGAAGCTGCCGTCCGGATTGCCCGGCGAGATCGGCGTCTCGCTGAACTGGTGCGGCTCCGTTACGGATTTGGACGCGCCGCACTCGCATGCGTACATGTGCATATGCGTTTCCGGATCGCCGGTGTTGATCAGTTCCTCACTCTTGGTCGCGTGATCGTGGTCGGGATCGCCTCCGCTCCATTCGCCCTCGGACACCATCGCCATGGCCGGCTGCGCGGGGAGCACCGCGACGGCGATCAGCACGGCGATCAGCAGTGCGAGGAGCCTGGTTAAATGACGCTGTTTCATGATTTTTCCTCCTTGTTCGACATAGGATACCGAGAATATTTAAGCGTATCCCCCCTGCGATTGCAAGCGAATCGGCACAAGCGGTAGCAAATCCGTCGCAAACGGCCTTGCGGCAATACGGGTGGCCCCGTCGCCGGGGAGGAAAGAGGCGGAGCGCGATCCGTGCGGCCGTCGGCTTCCCTTCCTTCTCCCCGCCGTCCGCGTACCGCTCATGCGGGAAACGACGCCGCTTATACCGAAAGCCTTGCGCGTCGGCACGTTTTATTCTATGCTTGACGCAGAAAACGACGTTTTTCGGGTGAGGAAACATGAAGGTGCAAAAAAGCCCCGCGGACGCGCGCATCCGGGCGGCCTGTCCGCTTTTTGCCTGCCGTGTCTGCCGGACGAAAACGCTCTACCGGCACCAGAGCTGGTGTGAGCTCAAGGACGCTCTTACACCGGACTGCCGGGACTGCGCCTATTATCATCAGCAAAAGAACAGCTGCGGGCATCCCGCCCGCAGAAAAGGCGGTGAGACATCATGAAAAGGATTGAACTTCGCTTCGAGCCGGACCCGGCCCTCGACCATATCGAGGTGCTGATCCGCGCAAGCGAGGACGACGGGCAGGTCGCCTCGCTCCGCCGTCTGCTCTCCGATCCCCCCGCCGCTATGCTCGCGGCCTATGACGGACATGACAACCTCCGCCTCGTCGCGGCGGAGGATGTCGTCTTGATCTCCGCGGACGGGAGAGTGGTCCGCGTCGTGACCGAGAGCGGCCGCTATTATATGAAGCAGAGCATGCGCACGCTCGAGGACACGCTGGACGCGCACCGTTTCGTGCGGATCTCCCGCTATGAGATCGTCAACCTCGCCAAGGTCGTCAGCTTGGATTTCACGCTCGCGGGGACGCTGCGTCTCGAGCTGCGCGGCGGGATGGAGACCTGGGCCTCGCGGCGCTGCATTCCGGCGATCCGCCGGCGGCTGCTGGGAAAGGAGTGAAGAACTGTGCGAAAGAAGATTCTGTTCCGCTGCGCCATCGGCTTCCTCTTCGGCATAGCGATGATGTACCTTGTCCCGTCGCTGATCAACCGGGAGCCCATCATTCACGTGATCTTCACCGACGAGCTGTTGGCGCGCGTGGGCAGTCCCGCGGCGGCGACGCTGGTGACGCTGCTGGTCATGGGGCTGTTCGGGGCGCTCTGCGTGGGCGGCACGCTGTTTTACGAGATCGACCGCTGGTCGCTGGCCGGGGCCACCGCCGCGCACTATCTGTCGATGTCGCTGGGGTATCTGGTCCCCAACTGGGTGCTGCGCTGGAATATACCCCTGAAGCTGTTTTTGATCATCGAGGGCGTGATGGCGCTCGGCTTCCTTCTGATCTGGCTGGCGATGTATCTGCACTACAAGCGCGAGATCCGCGGCCTCAACGATCTGATCCGGGCGCGCGACAAGGCGGAAGAATAAACGGAATAACGAATAAAAAAGGCTGAGATCCTCAGGATCTCAGCCTTTTTCACATTTTCTTCTATCGCTCGATCAGCGCGTCGAGCGCGTCCGCCGCCGCGGCGAGGTCGTCGCTGTTGATGCGCGCGTCGCAGAAGGCGGAGGCTGCGCGTTCCCGCTCGGCCGTCTCGAGACGGAGCGAGATCTCCCTCTCGCTGCGCGAGATCGCGCGGTAGCGCGAGGCCAGCACCTCGGCGGAGGGCTCGATATACACGCAGACCGCCTCGGGCATGCTGCGCTTGAGCTGCGCGGCGCGCGCGACGCCGAGCTCGAGCAGGACGTTCCTGCCCTCGGCGAAGCGCTCTTCGATCCGGCGGCGCGAGGTGCCGTAGTCGTTCCCGGCGAACTCGGTCGCCTCGAGCAGATCGCCGCTCTCCTTCAGCGCGTCCCAGCCCTCGAGATCATAGAAATAGAAACCCACGCCGTCGACCTCGCCCGGCTTCATTTTGCGCGCCGTGACGGGCACGGCGGCGGCGACGTCCTCCCGCCGGGCAAAGACCGCCGCGGCGATATCGCGGATGCCCGCGCCGGACGGCCCGGAGACCACATACAGCTTCCCGCTCATCCTTCGTCCTCCGATCCCTTTTCTGTTCCAAAAGTATAACACGTCTCCGCCCCGCTCCGCAAGCCCCCGGAGGGGATTCGCGCGTTCATCAGCACAACGGACACGACGACCAGCGCGATGCCGAGAAGCTCCGTCGCGGACAGGCGCTGGGCGAAGAGCAGCGCGCCCAGCAGCGCGGCGAAGACCGGCTCGATCGTGGCAAGCTGCGCCGCGCGAGAGGGCTCCATCTCCTCAAGTCCCCTCGTGTAAAGCACGTAAGCCAAAAGGCCGGTCAGCAGCCCGCAGCCCACGGCGAGCAGGCTCGCGCCGGGGAGACGCAGCATGTCCGCCGCGCCGCCATCCGCGGCCGCGAGCGCGAAATAGGCGGCGGAGGCGATGAGAAAGGTGTAGCACACGTTCGTATAGCTCGAATAGCCCCGCTGCTGGAGCAGGCGGCTGAAGATCGAATAAAGCGCGTAGCCCAGTCCCGCGCCGAGCCCGAGCAGCAGCCCCCGCGCCGTCAGCGCCGCACCGCCGCGGCCCAGCCCCGAGACGAGCGCGCAGCCCGTTACCGAGAGCAGCACGCACAGCGCCTTGCGGAGCGTGAGCTTCTCCCCGAAAAGCAGCACGGAGAGCAGCATGACGATTGCGGGCGCGGTATAGAGCAGCGCGGCGGCCGTCGCGATCTTGGTCTCGCGGATCGCCGCGGCATAGCATGAGGTAAAGAACACGATGCTCGCAAGTCCGTTGAGGAGAAACAGCGGCAGATCCCGCCTCCGGATGCGCAGCTGCGCGCGATCGCGCAGCAGCAGCCAGAGGAGGATCGGCAGGGCCGTCGAAGCGAAGCGCAGGAAATTGATCGTGTTCGCACGCAGCCCCAGCGCCTCGATCGCGCTGAGGAACGAGCCGTAGGTGCCCCAGAGCAGCGCCGACGCGATCACGAGCAGAATGGCCTTTTTCTTCGTTTTCATTCCTTCTCCCCTCCTCCTTGTTTTTCTATGCGAGTTCTATGCGAGAAGTATACCATGCCGCGCCGCGGCGAGTAAAGAGAAAAGGATGTGAACGCTCACATCCTTTTCTTCTTATCGGATCACATAATCGAACAGCTCGAGCTTCTCCGCGCCCAGCTCCCGCAGGCGCCCGGCGCTGCGCGCCCGGTCGGCGGGCGTGTTGTACTGCGGGATGAGCGGCACGCGGACGTGGACCCGCTCCGGCCCGACGGCCGAGAGCAGCGTGCGGAGGTTTCGCTCCATCCTCTCGCCGTCGCCGCCGGTGTAGCGGCGGTAGATCTCGCGGTCCATATCCTTGCAGTCGACGATGAAATCGTCCGCCGCGCCGAGCACGAGCGCGAGCGCCTCTTCCGGCACGGCCAGACTGGTTTCGACGCGGACGCGCCACCGGGGCGGGCAGAGCTCGCGGAAGCGCCGCAGGAAGGCCGCGTGCAGCAGCGGCTCGCCGCCGCCGAAGGTCACGCCGCCGCCCGTCGAGAGGAAATACAGCTCGTCGATCCGAACGCGCTCGATCAGCTTACCGTCTCCGCGGGAGCCTCGGCGAGCAGGCGCCTGTTGATGCACCAGCGGCAGGAGAGCGGGCACCCGGCCCCGGCGACGAGCGTCGTGACGCCCGCGCCGTCGGTGCCCATGCGGAGCCGTTCGATCCTCAGCAGCGGATAGAGCGGTTCAGCCATTGTCCGCTTCCCCGGGATAGTACACGTCGCCCGTGAGTTCGATCATCCCCGGAAGCTGCTCGTTCTCGTCGGGCCAGGCAACCTCGCCGCTCTCGATCTCCATGCGCGCGGTCTCGTCCTCCTCGCCCCCGTCCGGAAGCGACGAGCCGCAGGGCTCGTCCTCGTCAGGGTAGGCGACTTCGCCGGTTTCGATCTCGATGTCGGACCGCTCTCCCGGCTCTTCATAGGCGACGGCTCCCGTGAGATCGCTCTCCGGGCCGTCCAGGATCCTGCTTACCGGGGCGCAGCCCGCGGCGGCGAAGCCCATCGACGCGCACAGCGCGGCCACGGCCACGCGCTTGCCGAGCGCCGCGCGGGCGGCAAGCTGCTGCTCGAGATATCGCAGCTCGCTCTCGCAGCGCGGGCAGGTCCCGCGGCAATCCCCCTGGTGGCGGCACTCGCGCGTCACGTAGGGGATGTCGTTCTCGTCGGCGATCTTCTGACGGATCTCCTTGAGGATGCGGCATTTTTCTTTTCCCAGCATGCGTCTGTCCTCCTTGCTCGTTCCGACCGTATGACGCGCCGCGCGGGAAAAAGTTCCCGCGCGGCGCACAAACCTCGGTATCTCATGTTTATTTGTCCGCCAGACGCAGCGGCAGTTCCAGGTGATGCGACTCGAGCAGCGCACGGTCGCGCAGGATCTCCTCCGCCGGACCGTCCGCCGCGATCTCTCCGCCGGAGAGCAGGATCACGCGATCGCAGGTGTCGAGGATCATGTCGAGATCGTGAGAGGAGATCAGCTTGGTCTGCCCCAGCTCGCGGATCGCGTTGATCACGAGGCGGCGGTTGTACGGGTCGAGCGCCGAGCTCGGCTCGTCCATGAGGATCATCTCCGGCTCCATCGCAAGCACCGTGGCGATCGCGGCCATACGCTTCTCGCCGCCCGAGATGCGGTGATTGTGGCGGTATTTGAGCTCCTGCAGCCCCAGCCGCCCGAGCACGGCGTCCACGCGTTTCTCGGCCTCCTCGCGGCTGAGCATGTAGTTGAGCGGCGCGAACATCATATCTTCATAGACCGTCGGCATGAACATCTGGTTGTCGGAGTTCTGCAGCACGAAGCCCAGCTTGCGCCGGATCAGAGAGAGATTCTGCTTTGTGAGCTCCTCTCCGTCCACCAGGATCTTTCCCTCGCCGCTGACGAGCCCGAGCATCAGCTTCATCACGGTGGACTTGCCCGCGCCGTTCGCGCCGATCAGGCCCACGGACTCGCCGTCTCCGATCCGGAAGCTCAGATCGCGGATCACCTCTCTGCCCTTTTCATAGGCAAAGCTCACATGCTGGAATTCGATCATTTCTCTCACCTCATGACAAGACCGCCCAGGAGTTGGCCGACATTGACGAAACGAAGCAGCGCAAAGCAAAGCGCGCAAGCGATCGTGAAGATCCCGTCCCGCGCGGCGAATGCGCGGATGGGAGCGTAATGGAAATGGTCATGGTACCCGCGCAGCAGCATGCTGCCGTACAGCTCCTGCGCGCGGTCCATGCTGCGCAGCAGCAGCTGGCCGAGGAAGGAGCCCCAGGCCGAGACGTGGATGCCCTTCTGCCCCGGCGCGCGCAGATGATAGGCGTCGGTCATTACGGCGAGTTCCTCCGTCATCACGCCGACGTAGCGGTAGGTCAGGAGCAGCAGCGTGACGAGCGTGCCCGGCACATGAAGCCGGCGCAGCGCGGCGCAGAGGCTGTCGATCGGCGTGGTCGCCATCAGGAGGAAGGAGGCCATCAGGCAGAACACGCCCTTGAGCATCAGCGTCAGCATCGACACGACGCCGCCCGAGACGGCGACGCCGCCGAGCGTCAGCATCGCCGCACGGTCGAAGAAGGGGTTGAACAGGCCCACGGCCATCACCAGCGGCAGCACGATGCGCAGCTTGTAAAAGCAGGTGCGCACAGGGATGCCGCTGAGCTGAAAGAGCAGCACGGGCCACAGGAGCATGGGAAAAAGGCCCCCCAGATCATACTTGTCAAAGGAGACCGTCACGACGATATAGAGGATGGTGGTGATCAGCTTCGCCGCCGGATGGAGACGGTGGATCGGGCTGGAGAGCGCCGCGAGATCGTCCATTTCGCTGAGCTCGTGCAGCGCCTTTTCCATTTTGTTCATAGCTTCCTCTTATTGAAAACAAAGGGGCATCCGACGATGCCCCTTTGTCCGAAATGCATGTGGGGGTTGTTGTCAGCTCTGTGCTTTTTTCCTGCGGAAGAAGCCGCCGGCCAGACAGATCAGCAGCGCGACGCCCGCCACCATCGCCGAACCGACCACGCCGGAGACCGTCGTCCCCGCGGGCGTGTCGCTGTCGGCGAAGGCGTAATCCGGCAGGAAGGAGGTCGCCTCCTGGATGGCGCCGGCTTTCTCCGCCGCGGCGCTTTCGACGCCGAAATCGTCCTCGTCAAGACCCATGTTCTCGGCATAGCCCTCCTCGGCGTTGCCGAAGAGCGCCCACTCCAGACCGTCGGGGTTAGAGCTGGCGAGGAGGCTCAGTCCGCCGCCCACGACGAGCGCGACGATCGCCAGCACGGCGACGACGCTCTTGAGCGACCGCTTTGCGCTCTCCCCTTCCGCGGGCTCGACGCACTGGAGCAGCTCGGGACGGGACTCATAGACGAAGAGCAGCACCGCGGAGGTGATCAGGCCCTCGACGAGGCCGATCGCGAGGTGGATGGGCTGCATCAGCGCGACGAAGGCGCCGAAGGGCAGCTCGGTGATGCCGGAGAGGCTGGTCTCCAGCACGACGGAGAAGGCGCCGAGCTGCAGCGTGATCACGCAGCCGAGGATCGAGGCGAGCACGATCCGTCCGCGCGCCGCGCCCTTTCCCTCGCCGAAGAGACGGCTGCGCATGATGGGACGCCAGATCAGGAAGTAGCCGACAAAGCAGCCGTAGAACGCCATGTTCCAGACGTTCGCGCCCAGGGCCATCAGGCCGCCGTCGGCAAAGAAGAGGCATTGGATCGCCAGGATCACGATCATCGAGAGGAAGCCGGCGAAGGGGCCGAGCAGCGCGGAGAGCATCATGCCGCCGCACATGTGTCCCGATGAGCCGGTGCCGGGAATGGTATAGTTGATCATCTGCCCCGCGAAAACCAGCGCGGCGGTGACCGCCATGACGGGCAGCTTCTGCGGCTCGTCGTCTTTTCTCAGCTTGTGGATGGAAACGCCTGCCGCGGTACCGGAGGCGACGTACATGGTTGCCGCCACGGCGGGGGCCAGCAGAGCATCGGCCATATGCATAAAAAACACCTCGCAAAATCAGATTGATTCGATGCATCGACCACAGTATAAGCCCTGCCTTTTGGGCGCACAAGCCCCCCGGGGGGATACAAAATGCGGCTTTTTTTCAGTTTTTATGCAGCCGGAGCGGCGCTTTCCCCTCCGGACCTACCACGCGGCGCGAGCGGCGGTGCGCAGCGCGACCTCCATCATCTCGCGGAAGCCGTCCTGCCGCTCGGCGGCGCTGAGGGCCTCGCCGCTGAAGATGTGATCGGAGATCTGGAAGAGGGCCAGCGCCTTCTTTCCCGCCGCCATCGCCGTGAGATAGAGGCCGGCCGCCTCCATCTCCACCGCGAGGTGGCCGAGGTCGCGGGCCTTGACGTTGACCTCGGGGTCGGGGTGGTAGAAAAAGTCGGAGGTATAGACCGTGCCGACGCGCGCGTGTACCTTCAGTTCTTCCGCGGCGCGGACCGCCTCGCGCAGCAGCTCGTAGCTCGCCGTCGGGGCCATGACGCCGGGCAGGCCGTAGGCTGTGGCCATCGAGGAGTTCGTGGAGGCGGACATGGCGATGATGAGATCGCGCAGCTTGACGTCGTCGCGGATGCCGCCCGCCGAGCCGATGCGGAGGATGGCTTCGACGCCGAAGAAGTGGAACAGCTCATAGGCGTAGAGCGTGAATGAGGGCATCCCCATGCCCGAGCCCATGACCGAGATCTCTCTTCCTTCAAAAGTGCCGGTATAGCCGAGCATGTTGCGCACGTCGTTGAACAGGACGGGCTTTTCCAGATAGTGCTCCGCGACGAATTTCGCGCGCAGCGGATCGCCGGGCATCAGCACGACCGGCGCGATATGCGTTCCTTCCTTGAGCTCGATGCAGGCGGACGGTGACGATTTTCCCATGTGAGCCTCCTTCATGATTCCTCGAACAGCTTTTTCAGATTGACGTCAAAGGGCGGATAGACGATACCCCGGTCGGTGACGATGGCCGTGAGCAGCTCATGGTCGGTCACGTCGAAGGCCGGGTTGTAGCACTTGACCTCCGGCAGCGCCATGGGCTCGGCGTACCACTTGCTGCGGATCTCCTCCCCGTCGCGCAGCTCGATGCGGATATCCGCCCCGGTCGGGCAGTCCATGTCGATCGTCGAACGCGGGCCGAGGGTGTAAAAGGGGATGCCGTAGTGCTTTGCGAGGATGGCCACGCCCGAGGTCCCGATCTTGTTGGCAAAGTCGCCGTTGGCCGCGATGCGGTCGCAGCCGACGAAGCAGGCCTGCACCCAGCCGTTTTTCATCACGAGACTCGCCATGTTGTCGCAGATCAGCGTCACGTCCACGCCCGCGCGCTGCAGTTCATAGGAGGTCAGGCGCGCGCCCTGCAGCAGCGGCCGCGTTTCGTCGGAGAAGACCTTGAATTCGATCCCCCGCTCCTTGCCGAGCAGGATCGGGCCGATGGCCGTGCCGTATTTGGAGGTCGCGAGCGGGCCCGCGTTGCAGTGCGTGAGGATGCCGTCTCCCGGCTTGACGAGCGTGAGGCCGTACTCGGAGATTTTCCGGCACATCTCGATATCCTCGTCGTGGATGGCGACGCACTCGCGCCGCAGCAGCTCGCGCAGCTCCGCGGCGCTCCTGTGCGCGTTGGCGCGCACGACGCCGAGCATGCGCCGCACCGCCCAGGCGAGATTGACCGCCGTGGGCCGCGAGGAGATGAGATACTCTCCCGCGCGCTCGAGCGCGGCGAGAAGGGCCGCGCCGTCCTCCGTCTCCTCGTGCAGGGCGAGCACATACATGCCGTAGCCCGCGCAGATGCCGATGGCCGGCGCTCCGCGGACCGCCAGCGAGCGGATCGCCTCATAGAGCTCCTCCGCCGTATGCAGTTTGAGCCAGACCTCCCGGTTCGGCAGCTGCCGCTGGTCGAGGATCTCTACGCTGCGGCCGTCCGCGGAGAGATGGGCGCTGCAGGCCATCCGGTCTTCATTCGTCACGATCATGCTCTTTCCCTCCGGTTTCTCGTAATGTCTGCATTATACAGGAAAGCGCGCCGAAGTACAAGCGCGCGGCGGCGCAAAAAGAAAAAGAACGGAAAAATATGTTGAAACGGTTCAAAATATGATATAATGATTTTTTGTCGGAACGGACCGCGGCCGTGTTCCGCGCCGATCCCGAGAAAACCGTCAGGAGAGACAAGCGCATATGGCCTTCAACAGCTTCAGCTTCATCTTTCTGTTTTTCCCCCTTTTCTTTGTCGTATACCGTCTGCTGCCCGCGCGCTTCGCCGCCTTTGCGCTCTGCGCGGGGTCGCTGGTCTTTTACGCGCTGGGCGTGAAGGACGCGCTCTGGCAGCTATATCTCCTCGTCGGCATGACGGTCTTCGGAATGCTCGGCTGCGAACTCTTCCGCCGCAAAAAGCTGCGGACGAAGGGGCTGCTCGCACTCTGGCTCGCCGTGACCGCGGCGCCGCTGGGCTATGTCAAGCTCGCCGGTCTTTTCACGGCAAAGGCGCCGGCGCTGCCGCTGGGGCTGAGCTTCTACACCTTCCAGCTGATCGCCTTTCTCGTCTACGCCTGGCAGGGCGGCGAGACCGCGCCGATCGGCGTCGCCGCCGGGACGCTGATGTTCCCCAAGCTGATCTCCGGCCCGATCGCGGAGCCGCAGGAGGCCATGCAGGCCGCTCTCGCGCCGAAGCGGAACATCTCGCGGCTTGACGCCGGGCTCGAGGAATTCATCCTCGGCCTGGGCTGCAAGGTCGTCATCGCCGATCATCTCGCGGGCATCCTCGGCCAGATCCGGGTCCGCGGCGCGATGGGCGTATCCCCTGCGCTCGCGTGGCTGGGCATGATCGGCTACGCGCTCCGGCTCTATTTCGATTTCTGGGGCTATTCTCAGATGGCGGTCGGTCTCGGCAGGATGCTGGGCATGAAGCTGCCGAAAAACTTCGACCACCCCTACTGCTCGACGAGCGTTTCCGAGTTCTGGCGG
>CAMVJF010000024.1 GCA_947167725.1 uncultured Clostridia bacterium
CGGCAAACGATTCATTCCCGTTCCCGGCGTGCGCCGTGAGGGGAGCGGACACAGCCTGATCGTCCGCGGCGCAAAGGAGAATAATCTTAAGAATATCGACGTTGAATTCCCGCTCGGCAAGCTGATTTGCGTGACCGGCGTGTCCGGAAGCGGCAAATCCTCGCTGGTCAACGAGATCCTGTATAAAACGCTCGCAGCGGAAAAGAACCGCGTCAAGATACGTCCCGGCCGTTCCGATGGGATCGAGGGGCTGGAATACGTCGATAAAGTGATCTGCATCGACCAAAGCCCGATCGGCCGCACACCGCGCTCCAACCCGGCGACCTATACTGGCGCGTTCAACGATATCCGCGATATCTTCGCCTCCACGCCGGATGCGAAGGTACGAGGCTTCAGTCAGAGCAGGTTCTCCTTCAACGTCAAGGGCGGACGCTGCGAGGCGTGCTCCGGCGACGGACTGGTGAAGATCGAGATGCATTTCCTCCCCGACGTGTTCGTGCCCTGCGAGGTCTGCAAGGGCAAACGCTATAACCGCGAAACGCTCGAAGTCCGCTATAAGGGCAAGAGCATCGCAGACGTTCTCGATATGACCGTGGAGGAGGCGTACAGCTTCTTTGAAAACCAGCCGAAAGTCCGCCGAAAGATCGAGACGCTCCTTGACGTCGGCCTCGGGTATATTCGTCTCGGCCAGTCCAGCACGACGCTGTCCGGCGGCGAGGCACAGCGCGTCAAGCTCGCTACGGAGCTTGCCAAACGCGATACCGGCTCGACGGTTTACGTGCTCGACGAGCCGACGACGGGCCTGCATGTGGCGGATATCCACAAGCTGATCCACATCCTCGACCGACTGGTCAACGCGGGGAACACCGTCGTCGTCATCGAACACAATCTCGACGTGATCAAGGTGGCCGATCATATCATCGATCTCGGCCCGGAGGGAGGAGACGGCGGCGGCATGCTGCTGTTTTCCGGCACTCCGGAGGGCTGTGCGCAATGCCCCGACAGCTACACGGGACAGTATCTCAAACCGCTTCTTGAAAAAAGGGGCTGACCGACATGGATCAGGAAAACGAATTGATCGAGCTGACCGGTACGGTCGATTCGATCATTTATAAGAACGAGGAGAACGCCTATACCGTGCTGCGCCTCGTCGATGAAAACGGCGAGCTGGTCACGGTCGTGGGCTGTTTTCCCTACGCCGCGGCAGGGGAGTCCATGATCCTTTCGGGCGCGTGGACAACGCACAGCGTCCACGGCAGACAGTTCAAGGCCGAGTACGCACAGCGCCTTCTGCCGACGACAGCAAGCGCGATCTACGATTATCTTGCTAGCGGCGCGGTTCGCGGCATCGGTCCGGCCACGGCGCTGCTGATCGTCAACCGTTTTGGAGAAAAGTCGCTTGAGGTTCTGGAAAACGCCCCGGACAAGCTCGCAGCGATCCGCGGCATCAGCCCGCAGAAGGCGGCGCAGTTCTCCGAGACCTTCCGCCGCCAGACCGGGATGCGGCGGCTGATGGAGTTCATCTGCTCCTTCGGCTTGCGCCCGGTGCTTGCGATCCGACTGTACCGTTTTTACGGCGACAGCGCCATGAAGGTCGTACGCGACGATCCCTACATCATCGCCGCTTCTCATATCGGCGGCAGCTTTGCCGAAGCCGACGAGATGGCGCTTGAGCTCGGCGTGGAGCTCAACAGCGAGAACCGTGTTGCCGCCGCTGCGGTATTTGAGCTTGAATACAACGCGGGGAACGGGCATTGCTTCATTCCGCGTCAGAAGCTCGCCGCGATCACGGCGCAGCTGATCGGCGTCGAGATCGAGCGCGTGGATGATGTGATCGCGGAGATGATCGGCGCCGGGAAGATCCGATTTGAACAGATCGCCGGCTGCGACGCCTGCTATCTGCCGAATCTTTATGATGCGGAATGTTATACGGCACAGCGGATCGCCGCTCTCGCGCAGGGCAGATACGCAAGCCGGATGGATTTTACCCAGCTTCTCTCGGCTCTGGAGCGGAAGCAGGGGATACAATACGCGCCTCTGCAGCGGCAGACGCTCCAGCTCGCGCTGGAAAATCAGCTCGTCGTCATCACGGGCGGCCCCGGCACCGGCAAGACCACCTCCATCCGCGCGATCCTCGCGCTGTATGAAAAGCTCGGCCTCCGGACCCTGCTCGCCGCCCCGACCGGACGCGCGGCGAAGCGCATGGAGGAGCTGACCGGCTGCGAGGCCGCAACGATCCACCGTCTGCTCGGCGCTAAATTCGCCGAGGACGAGGAGAGCGTCGTGTTTTCCAAAAACGCAAGGGAGCCTCTCGAGTGCGACGCGATCATTCTGGACGAGTGCTCGATGGTGGACGTCGTCCTGATGAGCGCGCTGCTTGAAGCAATGCCGTCCGATGCGCGGCTGGTTCTTGTCGGCGACGCCGACCAGCTTCCCTCCGTCGGACCAGGCGACGTGTTTTCCGCGATCCTGAGGAGCGAAGCCGTTCCGGCCGTGCGTCTCACCGAGATCTTTCGTCAAAACAGCTCCAGCCGCATCGTGCGCAACGCGCATATGATCAATCACGGCGAGCACCCCGACCTCTCGCTCAACGAGGGCGGCTTCTTTCGCCTGAGGCGTTTGCAGGCGGCGTCGACCGTCGAGACGGTGACGGAGCTCTGCTCTGTGCGGCTCCCGCAGAAAATGCAGATCCCAGCCTCTGAGATCCAGGTCCTCTCTCCGACGCGGAAAGGGGAGCTCGGAACCGTGAACCTCAACCGCAACCTGCAGGCCGCGCTCAACCCGCCGGATGAAAAGAAGAAAGAAAAGCAATTCGGCAGCGTCGTTTTCCGCGAGGGAGACCGCGTCATGCAAATCCGCAACAACTACGATATCCCTTGGCACAGTGCGGACAACAGCGCTGCGGGCAGCGGTATCTACAACGGCGATATCGGCATGATCCTTCAAATCGACGGCGAGCAGGAAAACCTTACGGTGGATTTTGACGGCAGGATCGCCGTCTACAGCTTCGATCAGCTTCTCGAGCTCGAGCATGCCTGGGCAATGACGGTGCATAAGGCGCAAGGCAGCGAGTACAGGGCTGTGATCCTCACGCTCTGTTCGACCTCTCCGATGCTGATGTCGCGCGACATCCTCTATACGGCTGTGACACGCGCAAAGGAGCTGCTGATCCTGGTCGGAGACGAGAAGCTTGCCTATCAGATGATCGACAATGAGCGGCAGTCGCGCCGCTATAACGCGCTGCGCGTCCGCATCCGCCGCGCGAGCGGATTGATTTGACGCCTATGGATATCCGAAAACTGTGCGCCGAGCTCTCCGATCGCTGGGGCGAATGGTCCGGCAGGATCGCCGTTACGGAGTTCTGTGAAAAAGAAGGCGGAGGGATCGCCTGGAACGACGGCCGCCGTGTTTATTACAGCGATCGGCTGATGCGCTATCTCACGGAGGATCAGCAGCTGTTTACGCTTGCCCAACAGCTGGCGCACATCCAGCTGGATCATTTTGAACGGGGCCGCGGCAAAAATGCGCGGATCTGGCGGCACGCCACTGACGCGGTCGTGAATTCGATGCTCAAGGCCGACGGCTTCTCCGTTCCGGAGAACGCGCCTATGGCTCCCTCCGACCGCAGCTGGAGCGCCGAAGAGCTATATTCGGTCCTGCTCGAAGGCAGGGAAGAGACCGAGACGGAATCGCCTCTTGTGATCCTTGGCCAGCCGATACCGAAGGAAAACAGCCAAAAGGCGGGCGGCGCTGCCGACGCGCGCACGCGCGAGATCGAGGATCCCGGGCTGGCCGCAGCCGTCGCAGGTCTTGCCGAAATGCTCGAGCCGAGCATGCAGACCGACTTTGACTGGTTTCCCGGCAGCTCGATCCGCGACGGCGTGCTGCGCCATGAGTTCCGTCCGTATCCCGTCGCTTACGCCGAGATTCTGGTCGATACCAGCGCTTCGGTCGACGGGGACCTTCTGAGAGCCTTTATCAGAGGCGTGAAGAGCCTTCTGCAGCAGGACGCAGTGATACGCGTCGGCTGCTTCGACACGCGCTTCTACGGCTTTCAGGACGTGAAAAACGAGGAGGATATCCTCTCGCTGCGTCTCGACGGCGCTGGAGGAACAGACTTCCACGCCGCGATCGGCGCTTTTACAGGCGACGCGGAAAACCGCATCATCTTCACCGACGGCTTTGCGGAAATGCCCGAGGAGCGCTGCGACGCGATCTGGGTCGTTTACGGCAACGCTGTCATCCATCCCAAAGGCGGGCGCGTGATCTATGTCCGTCCCACAGAGGAGAGAGAAAAACATGAGATCGATTTTCTTATCACATGAGCAGGTTTTCGACAGGCCGCTTCCGCTGCTGCGCCTCGTCGGTACGGCCGCGCCGGCATCGGACCTCTGCCTGTTGACCGCGCGCGATGACGGCTTTTTCTGTGAAAACGACGGCGCGGTGAACTATTATCTGTCCGACGGGGTTGTGGATCGTTTCGGGCGGGATACGGCATGTTCCGTCTGCGCGGTTCGCCCGGCGCTGCTCCTTGGCGAGGGAGAGGAAAAGCTCCTGCGCCGCGTCAGGAGCGAGGGCGGGCTCGTCACGGCCGAATTCGGGTCTTATCCCGCCGCATTGCTGGACGCGAGCCTGCGTGATATGGCGCAGAAAGAGTACGAGCGCGGCGCGCTGCGTGCGGCAGGAAGGACGATCCGTATCGGGAGCGAGGAGCTTCCGGTCTATCGTCTCGCGGGCAAGCAGATCGTTCGCGTTACGCTCAGCGAGGGCGGCGCCGCCGGATACGTTCGTCTGCGCGACGGGAGCGCGGTCGTGGAAGGGGAATCCGTTTTTCTCGAATTCCGGCCGGTTCGCTGGCTCTATGAGGATGCCTTCGGGCTTCTCGTCTGCTGCCAGGCTCTTTTTGCCGGTATGGACCGAGAGAGTGCCTCAGCCTATCTCCGGGACGCATTTTTGGATGATCTGAGCTCCGAGAGCGAGGAGGAGCTGAGGCAGGATGCGCCGTATCGTATCGAAGAGCATGATGAGCTCGACCTCATTCGCGCCTACGTCAAGGCGGATATCCCCGTCTTTCTCCATGGCCTCTCCGGCGACGGCAAGAGCGACCGCGTCCGCCAGATCGACCCGCAGGCGCTGGATATCGAGCTTGTCAACGAGAATCCCGAGACGATCAACGGCCGCGCAGTCTACAACGAGTCGAACGACAAGATCGTCGATATCAAGCCTGTGTGGCTCGTCAAGCTCGAACGTCTGTGCGAGGATGGCGAGCTGCACATCCTGTTCTTCGACGAGTTGACGAACGCGACGAAGCAGACTCAGTCCGTGATCTTCAAGATCGTGCTCGAGCGTTTTGTAAACAACCGCTGGCCGCTCCCGCCCAACGCGCGCATTGTCGCGGCAGGCAACGACCGCAGCGAATCCAGCTCCGCCCACGATCTGGCCGAGCCTCTCTTCGGCCGCTTTGCACACATCTATATCCGCACCACGGTCGAGAACTGGATGCCCTGGGCGGTCAGGAGCCGCATCAATCCCTATGTGATGGAGTTCCTCGCCAACAACGATCTCTATCTGCGTACGCCTTATACCGGAACGGAAGGACACGCCGACCCGCGGCGCTGGGAGATGGTTTCCCGGGCGCTGGACAGTTCCGACAACGATTTTTCTCTGCTTGCGCCTATTGTCGGTCAGGAGACCGCCGAGGCGTTCATTCGCTTCTTCAAGGCCCGCGAAGAGCTGGCCGCGCTGGGCGAATACACGGACGAGGAGCTTGCCCGCTTTTCCGTCGCGCGCAAGTATCAGCTTGCCCAGCAATGTCTCGTTATCGCTGAGTCCAAAGCCGAGAAGGCGCGCGCACTTGTCGAACGTCTGGGCGGCGAGTATCTCGCATGGTATGATTACGTCCTCCAAAGACGGAAAAACGGCATAAAAAGATGATAACGGCAGGCGGCACGAACATAACGTGCCGCCTGCCGCGAATTATCCGGCAAAAGTCAAAATTTGGCATTTTGCACAATTAAGACGACGGATATCTGTTCCAATCCGATAAACTTTGTCGAATCGGTTGTAAATGTTCCCAAATAGAGGTATGATGCACACAGCGCAAATCCATTATTTGTTATGGGAGGAAAAGAATGAAGACAAAGCTTTTGAGTATCCTTCTGGTCGTCGCGTCGCTGGTCGGCCTGGCGGGCGGCGGGATGGCGCTGAAGGACACCATGGACAGCAAGGCGTATTACGAGTCAATGGCCGGATCTTCCGGCAGCATCGACACGCTTGAGGGCGGTATTCAGACGCTGAAGGAAAACGAGCCCGCCTATCTCGAGGGCAAGGCTGCGCTGGAAGAAGGCAAGGTCGCCTTTGAAGAGGGCAAAAAGCAGCTCGAAGAGGGCCAGAAGGCTTATGACGAAGGCAAGGCCCTTCTCGAAGAGAAGCAGTCCGAGTACGACGCCGGCGTCAAGCAGCTCGAAGCCGCCGACAAAAAGCTCAAGGAGGGCTATCAGACCCTGGTCAACAACCACAAGGCTTATGAACAGGGCAAGAAGGATTATGAGCAGGGGGAAAAGGATCTCGCAGCTGCAAAAGCATATTATGCCGACCCGATCACACAGCTCAAAGCCGGCATCGCCCAGTGCGAGGCAGCACTGAAAAGCCTCGAGGAGGGTTCGGATCAGTATAATGCCACGAAGACCCAGCTGCAGACTTTGCAGGCTCAGCTCAACGCGATCAACAGCGGTCTTTCCAGCAATGAGAAGAAACTGAAAGAGGGCAAGAAGCAGCTTGAGGCCTATGAGCTCGGCACGCTGAGATATTATGACGGCAAGCGCGCCTACGAAGCCGGCAAGAAGCAGCTCGAGGAGGGCGCCGTAGCGCTTGAGGAAGGCAAGGCCCAGCTGGAGGAAGCTGCAAAGCAGCTCGAGGAAGGTAAGGTCAAGCTCGACGACGCGGAAAAGCAGCTTGCCGACGGCGAGCAGCAGCTGGCTGTCTTTGAAGACGGCCGCGCACAGGTCATCGACGGTCTGAACACCGCGATGGGCACCGGCGACGTCGCCGGGCGTCTCGGCGAGGGCTTCAGCTTCATGCGCGACGAGGAGAATCTCGACTATGACAAGGCGCAGCAGGTCGTTGACGCGGCGCGCGCCTATGCCGCAACGGTTACCGGCGGCGTTACCAAGGAGCTGGCCAGCAAGGCCATCGCCTCCGGCGCGACCCTCCTCGCCTCAGTCCTCGCACTCGTCGGCGCGATCTTCGGCTTCGGCGGCAAGGTCCCCGCTCTCGGCAAGTTCAGCATCGGCGCGCTGGTCCTCGGCGCGATCGGTCTCGTCCTTGCTCTCCTGGCGGGCAACAGCTACTCCGCCGCTGCCGGAGCCGGCAGCGCGGCGCTGCTCCTCGCAGGCGGCGGCGCGAACGCCGTCGGCGGTCTGCTCGGCAGCATCGGCGGTCTCGGCGCGAAGAAGGCGCCCGCCGCTCCGGCAGCGGAATAACCTTTGTCTCTTTGATCCTTTCGCGGGGCGTCCGATCGGACGCCCCGCTGTTTTGCGCGGTTGAAGTCTTGCAAATATCGTGATATACTATGTCAGCAAAGGCAGAAAACAGATGAGGAAAGGGATGGGCGTGATGTTCGGAATTGACTCTTTTGCCCGTTTTCGCCGCAGGCTGCTCGATCTCTTCTATCCGCCGCGCTGCCCTTTCTGTCGTTCGCTGCTGAAAGAGAATGAAAAGACGATGTGCGCCAAATGCCGGAATGATCTGCCCTGGACCTCCGGCGCGGCCGTATCGCAGGGTCTGCCGCACATAGCGCTTTGCTATTCTCCTCTCTATTACGAGGGGCTTGTCCGCGCGTCGCTTCTCCGCTACAAATTTCGCGGCGTCTATTCCTATGCGGAAAACTATTCGGAAATTCTTGCAAAATGTATTGACGAAAACGGAGTTTCCTGCGATAGTATCACATGGACGCCCGTGGGAAGAAAACGGCTGCGCGAGCGCGGCTATGACCAGTCCCGCCTTCTTGCGGAGGGCGTCGCGGCGCTGTGCGGCATCGAGTGCGTTCCGCTTCTTGCCAAGGTCCGCGACAACCCGCCTCAATCGTCCATCCGCTCAGCGGAGAAGCGAAAACGGAATGTCTCCGGCGTCTATGTTCTCGCGCCCGGCGCCGACGTGCGCGGCAGGAGGATCCTGCTTGTCGATGATATCGTGACGACCGGCGCCACGCTCAGCGAATGCGTCCGTGTGCTCAAAGCCTCCGGCGCCGCCGAGGTCCGCGCGCTCACGCTTGCGAGGGGCAGAAGATAAAGAATCGTACCATGAGGTGAAGAAATATGGTGATTTTTGAAAGAGACATCGCGATCGACATGGGTACCTCCTCGACCCTCGTTTTTGAGCAGGGCAAGGGCGTCGTTCTCCGCGAACCGACGGTCGTCGCCGTAGATAAGTTTACCGGCAAGATCCTGAAGGTCGGCCAGGACGCGCAGAAGATGCTCGGTCGTACCCCGGCGAACATCGTCGCGATCCATCCTGTCAGCTCCGGCGTCATCTCGGACTATGAAATGAGCGCGCTCATGCTTCGCGAGCTGATCGGCCGCATCACCTCCTTCAGCTTTTTCAAGCCCTGCTTGCTGGCCTGCGTGCCGAGCAGCATCTCCGGCGTGGAGGAACGCGCCGTGATCGACTCGGCCATCGAAGCGGGCGCGCGAAAGGTCTACCTGCTCGAGACCGCGGTCGCGACCGCACTCGGCGCGGGCATCGATATCTCCAAGCCGGACGGACATCTGATCATCGACATCGGCGGCGGTACGACCGAGATCGCGGTCGTCTCCGCGGGCGGCGTGGTGGAATGCGAGTCCATCAAGGTCGCGGGCGGCAGCTTTGACGACGCGATCGTCAAGTATATCCGCCGCAAGCACAATATGCTGATCGGTCTCGGCACGGCCGAGGAGATCAAGCGCAGCATCGGCTGCGTCATCCAGCGTCCGGACGTCGGAATCGAAGAGGTCAAAGGCAGAAGCCTGACCAACGGTCTGCCGAAGACCGTTTCCGTTACCTCCACCGATCTGATCGACGCCTTCGTCGAGCCGATGAACCGCATCCTCGAGGCGGTCCACAACGTGCTCGAGCGCACGCCGCCGCAGCTTGTCGGGGACCTTGACCGCAACGGGATCGTGATGTCCGGCGGAGGCAGCCTCATCTACGGCATCGACCGCCTCATCGAACGCAGCACCGGCATCCGCACTGTCGTCGTGGACGACGCGGTCTCCTGCGCGGCCTACGGCGCGGGCAAGATGCTCAAGCATCTGGAAGACATGCAGGACGGCATGATGAATTTCTACCGCAAGCGTCAGCTTAAGGGATAATTGCGAAAGGAGTGCTTTTGATGGGTCTTTCCGATCTTTTCAAGAGGAGCGGTTCTGCGCCGAAATGCTCCGCGGTGATCGTTGCTGCGGGCAGTTCCAAGAGAATGGGCAGCGACAAGTTGATGGCCGATCTCGGCGGACTTCCCGTGCTTGTCAGAACGCTCAAGGCTTTTGATGCGTCCGAGTGCGTCTCCGAGATCGTCGTCGTCACTCGTGTGGAGAAGGTCCCGGAAGTGGCCGAACTTTGCGCACAGCATGGGATTTCCAAGATCTCAAAGGTCGTGGCCGGCGGCAAGACCCGTATGGAGTCCTCTCTCATCGGCGTTTCCGCGGTCAAGGCGTGCGCGAGGCTGATCGCGATCCACGATGCTGCCAGACCTTTGGTTTCCACTGAGCTCATCAGGCGCACCGTATGCGCCGCGAATGAATACAGGGCTGCCGTTCCCGTCATTTCCAGCGTTGATACGCTCAAGGCTGTGGGTGAGGACAACCTTATTGTCGGCACCGTCGACCGGGAGACGACCTACCGCGTTCAGACTCCGCAGGTTTTTGAAGCGACGCTCATCAAGGGGGCGCTCTCCAAGGCCGCAGAGAAGAGCATGCAGCTCTCTGACGACAGCTCCGCTATGGAAATGATGGGCGTCAAGAGCTTTGCCGTTGCGGGCGAAGAGGAAAACATCAAGATCACCTCTCCGCGCGATCTTCTGATCGCTGAGGCCTTTCTCAAGAGCAGGGGAGAGGCATGAGGATCGGTCACGGCTACGACGTCCACCGCCTGGTCGAGGGACGGGCGCTGATCCTGGGCGGCGTGAATATCCCGTATGAAAAGGGCCTTCTCGGCCATTCCGACGCGGACGTGCTTGTGCACGCGCTGATGGACGCGCTGCTCGGCGCCGCTGCGCTCGGCGATATCGGGAACCTGTTTCCCGACAGTGACGAGCGCTATCTGGATGCGGACAGCATCTTACTCCTGAAAGAAGTTATGCGCGTTCTGAAAGAACACGGCTATTCCCTTGTCAACGCGGACTGCACTGTCCTTGCCCAGCGGCCGAAGCTCGCTCCCTATATTGCGATGATGCGCGAGCGGATCGCCGCAGCGCTCTGCGTTCCGACAGACGCCGTCAGCGTCAAGGCGACGACAGAGGAGGGCCTCGGCTTTACCGGCGACGGATCGGGCATCGCGGCGCACGCCCTCGTTCTGATCGACCGCGCGTGATCACAATACTGACGCACGGCATAGAATGTGCTGTACCGTGCGAAAGTAAACTGACATCGGACTGGTAAAGAGCATGGTTTGATCCATGCTCTTTTTGATTTTGAGGTGATTGCTTGAAACAATACCTGATTTTGTGCCGCTCCGTCACGAGCGCCCAACGCTGCGCAAAGCTGCTCGAAGGGGCGCTGATCCGCGCGTCCGTCGTAAAGGCTCCTCGCGGCCTGTCAAGCTCCGGATGCGCCTATGCGCTGCAGCTGCACAACAAATTCGACGAAGCGATCGGTATCTTGAAAAGACACGATATGCCCGTCGGAAAATGCTTTATTCGAGAATACAGCGGTGAATACAGGGAGGTTAAAACATGATCTATCTTGACAGCGCCGCAACCTCCTTTCAAAAGCCGCCGCAGGTTTTCCGTGCGTATAACGAAACCGTTCGCAATGCTGCGAGCCCGGGCAGAGGCGCCTACCGTCCCGCCATGCTCGCCGCCGAGGCGATGTTTCATGCCAGGGAGGAAGCCGCGGCGTTTTTTCATTTTCCGGACAGCGAAAGGATCGTTCTGACAATGAACGCGACCCATGCGCTCAATCTGGCGATCCACTCGTTGGCGCAGAAGGGAAAACGCGTCCTGATCTCCGGCTTTGAGCACAATTCCGTTTTGCGTCCGCTCGTCGCTTCCGGAATGGAGATCGTCACGGTCGGAAGAAAACTCTTTGATCCGGAAGGACTTCTGCAGGAGCTTCGCAGCTCGCTGAACGATGCGTCTCTCGCCGTTTTTACGCATGTTTCGAATGTCTTCGGCTATATCCTCCCAATCGAAGAGATCGCTTCTCTATGCTGCAGCCGCGGCGTCCCATTGATCGTTGACGCCTCCCAAAGCGCTGGCATTTTGGAGCTTGACAGCCGTTCCCTCGGCGCTGATTATATCGCCATGCCTGGGCATAAGTCGCTTCTCGGCGTACCGGGCAGCGGGCTGCTGCTCTGCGGGGGAGATACCGTCCCTCTCCTCTTCGGAGGATCAGGCAGCGACAGTCTTGACAGACAGATGCCTGCCTATCTCCCGGACCGTCTTGAGGCGGGCACGCAGAACGCTCCGGCGGCCGCTGCCCTCGCAGCCGGGATCCGATATATCCACAGCAGGGGAAGGCAGGAGATCGAAAAGCATGAGCGCGAGCTGTGCCGCCATATGGCCTCGCTGCTCCGTGACCGTGACGATCTGGAGCTCTTTCTCGGCCCGGAGTCGATGCAGACCGGCGTTTTGTCCGTCCGCTCCCGTCGCTTTGATTGTGACGAGCTTGCCGCGAGACTCGCCGCGGATGGGATCTGCGTACGCAGCGGCCTGCATTGTTCGCCTCTTGCGCACGAGAGCGCCGGAACGATCGAGACCGGGACGCTGCGAATGAGTTTCTCCCCCTTCAACACACATGCCGAGATCGAGCGAGCGGCGGCAAAATTAATAAAATTTATATAAATTAACCGCGCTTTCCATTTGCCTTTTTCCGGTTGATGCTATATAATAAAGTGATATAAAAGGGAAAGTACGTTTTACAGACGTTACGCATACAACACGGACGAGGATTCTTTTATGGAAGCAACGACAATCGCGTTTGAGCGCTCGCTCAATCTGCTGACAACGATGGGGATCGCCGATATCATCGACATTCTGATCGTTGCCTATCTCATTTACAAGGCGATCTGGTTTGTCAGAAAGACAAATTCCTATAATCTTGCGAAAGGAATTTTTGTTTTTCTGCTTGTCATGCTGCTTTCCGACCTCTTCGGCCTGAAGATGATCAGCTTCATGCTGCGAAAGGCGGCTGAGCTTGGCCTGATCGCCTTGGTCATTCTTTTCCAGCCGGAGCTGCGCCGCTTACTCGAGCGTATGGGCAGCGGATTCTTTTCCATGCGCGGCGAACGCGGGACGCTGATTGACTCGGCGATCGCGCACACGGTGCTTGCCTGCACCGAGATGTCCGATTCTCGGACAGGCGCGCTGATCATCTTCGAGCGCAACGTTTCGCTCAACGAGATCATGAGCACGGGCACGATCATCAACGCAGACACGAATGCCGAGCTGATCAAGAACATCTTTTTCAACAAGGCGCCGCTGCATGACGGCGCGCTGATCATCCGCGCGGGACGTATCGCCGCAGCGGGATGTGTGCTCCCGCTGACAAAGAGCACGAACCTGAGCAAGGATCTCGGAATGCGACACCGTGCCGGAATCGGTTTAAGCGAACAGTCTGATGCCGTTGTCGTGATCGTTTCGGAAGAGACCGGGGCGATATCCCTGGCAATCGACGGGATGTTAAAACGGCATCTGAATGCCGCAGCCCTGACGGAACTTCTGCACAAAGAACTCGTTGTCGATGAGGAGAAGATGACCTGGAAGGATCAGCTGAAGAGTATTTATCAGCGCATCATGAAGAGGGTTTAATATGGACAGAAAGCAAAGAAAATCCCTGTTTGACAGCAAGGTCTTCTGGATGATTATTTCTCTCCTCACCTCACTGGCAATCTGGTCATATGTGGTCAGTACAGAGAATTCCGTTGTTACTCAGGTTTTCCGCGGAGTTAAGGTCGAGATTACTGGGGAGGAAACACTCCGCAATTCCAGAAATCTTCTTGTTACGGATATCGATACCAATACCGTTCGCGTTGAGATCCGGGGTCCGCGGCGGATAGTGGATGCTTTGAATTCGGAGGATCTGGTTGCTCAGATCGATGTCAGCAAATTAAGCCGAGCGGCCTATGCATCCATGAAGTACAAGATCGTTTATCCGAACGGTACGGAAACCAGAAACCTATCCGAGGTATCGTACAGCCCTGAAACGGTAAACTTCATGGTTTCAGCGCTGAATTCCGTTTCAATCCCTGTACGCGGCGGTTATGACGGGAAGCT
Source organism: uncultured Clostridia bacterium (assembly GCA_947167725.1). Lineage (GTDB taxonomy): Bacteria > Bacillota > Clostridia > Oscillospirales > Oscillospiraceae > Limivicinus. Next base: position 13,466 of record CAMVJF010000024.1, read on the forward strand.
TGCGCCCGGCTTTAC
>CAMVJF010000025.1 GCA_947167725.1 uncultured Clostridia bacterium
ACCGTTTCTCTGCCCGCCTACGGCGAGATCAGCTTCGGAGCGATCGCAAAGGGCTGCGCCGCGGCCAAGGCGATCGAGGCCATGCGCGCCGCGGGCGTCACCAGCGGTATCATCTCGCTCGGCGGCAACGTCCAGACCCTCGGCCTCAGACCGGACGGGTCCCAGTGGCGCGTCGCCGTCGAGGATCCGAACAATCCGGGCAACAACTACGTCGGCGTCCTGAACGTGGGCGAGACCGCCGTTGTTACCAGCGGCAGCTATCAGCGCTGCTTTACCGACATCACGACCGGGCGCACCTATCATCATATCCTCCAGCCGACGAGCGGTTATCCGGTCTCCAACAACCTTATCTCCGCGACCATCATCTGCCGCGACGGCACGATGGCCGACGCGCTCTCCACGGCGATGTTCGTTCTCGGCGAGGTCAAGTCGCTGAACTACTGGCGCCAGTACGGCAAGACCGACGGAGGCGGCTTCGATATGGTGCTCATCACCAAGGACAAGCGCATCATCTGCACGAAGGGCCTGATCGAGGACTTCACGCTCGTCAATGAGGATTACACCCTGAGCTACAGCGAGTGATACCATGATCGAACTGAATGCATCCGTCAATTCCATACGGGGGATCGGAGAGAAAAAGGCGCAGGCGTTTGCAAAGCTGGGCGTCTTTTCTCTCTATGATCTGCTGTCCTATTTCCCGGCAAGATACGAGGACAGGACGAAGTTCTGCCCCATCGCGGCCGCGCCGATCGGCGAAGGGGTGTGCGTCCGCGCGCTCGTGGCCGATACGCCGCGCCTCATCCGCGTACGCCGGGGTATGGAGCTGGTCAAGTTCCGTGCGGTGGATGAGAGCGGATCGGTTGACATAACATATTTTAATCAAAATTATGTAAAAGATTATCTCGCACGCGGCGACAGCGTATGCCTTTACGGAAAGATCGAGCTCAACGGCGGTCGCAGAAGCATGACGAATCCCGCCTATGAGAAGGAGGACAAGCCGCGCGGTGTGACGGGCTGCATCCTGCCGATCTATCGGATGAACGCCGCGCTCAATCAGCGCACGATCCGCGATGCGGTGCGCCTGGGACTGGACGCATGCGCAGACCAGCTCCCGGATTTTCTGCCCGAGGCCCTGCGCGAGCGAAATCGTCTCTGCCAGGCGCGCTACGCTTATGAGAACATTCATTTCCCGCCGGACTTTGAGGCGCTTGCCATCGCCCGCCGCAGGCTCGTTTTCGAGGAGCTTTTCGTGCTTGCGTGCGCGCTTGGCACGATGCGCGCGGAGCGCACGCGCGAAAGCGGTCTTCGCATGGAGAAGAGGGACCTCGCGGCCTTCTATGCCGCGCTGCCCTTTACGCCGACCGGAGCGCAGTGCCGCGCGATCGACGAGGCCGCGGCGGATATGACGGGCGGCTATGTGATGAACCGGCTCGTCCAGGGCGACGTCGGCAGCGGCAAGACGCTCGTCGCGGCCGCGCTGTGCTGGCTGTGCCGGGAAAACGGCTGTGTCAGCGCTTTCATGGCGCCGACCGAGATCCTTGCCGAGCAGCATTTCGCCACGCTCTCCGGGATGCTCGCGCCCTTCGGCATGACCGTCGGAAAGCTGACCGGCTCCATGAGCGCGAAGGAGAAGCGCGAGGCGAAGGCTGCGATCGCCGCCGGCGGCTACGACGTCGTCGTCGGTACGCACGCCCTGTTCAGCGAGGACGTCGCCTATACGCGTCTCGGCCTCATCGTGACGGACGAGCAGCACCGCTTCGGCGTCCGCCAGCGCTCGGCGCTGATCGGCAAGGGGGAAAAGCCGCATGTGCTCGTCATGTCCGCCACGCCGATCCCGCGCACGCTCGCGCTGATGATCTATGGCGATCTTGACGTCTCGATCATCGACGAGCTGCCGCCCGGGCGCCAGAAGGTGGACACCTTTGCCGTGGACGAGAGCTATCGCGCACGGCTCAACGGCTTTATCCGCAAGCTCGCGGGCGAGGGGCGGCAGACCTTTGTTGTCTGTCCCAAGGTCGAGGACGACGAGGAGGCGGAGGACGGCGGGCTCAAATCCGCCGAGGAGCACGCGAAGGAGCTTGCGAGCGTGTTTCCCGAGCTGCGGGTCGCCTGTGTCCACGGACGCATGAAGCCGAAGGACAAGGACGCCGTCATGGCCGCCTTCGTGCGCGGCGAGACGGATATCCTCGTCGCGACGATCGTCATCGAGGTCGGCGTCGACGTGCCGAACGCCGCGCTGATGATCATTGAAAACGCCGAGCGCTTCGGTCTCAGCCAGCTCCATCAGTTGCGCGGCCGCGTCGGGCGCGGCAGGCACAAGAGCTGGTGCATCCTTGTTTCCGACAACACGGGTGAAGACGTCAGGGCGCGTCTCTCGATCATGGAGAAAACCAACGACGGCTTCGCCATCTCCGAGGAGGACCTGCGCCTGCGCGGTCCGGGCGATTTCTTCGGCTCGCGCCAGCACGGCCTGCCGGAGATGCACGTGGCGGACCTGGGCGCGGACACGCAGGTGCTCAAGACCGCACAGACGGAGGCAAAAGCGCTGCTCGCCGACGATCCGCAGCTTGCCCGGCCGGAGCACGCCGCGCTGCGCGCGCGGATCGAGACGCTGTTCCGGAACAATACGGACAGTTTTAACTGAGCGGAGACTGTTCGTACGAGAAGGAAAGCGCAGGGAGAAATCAAAAGCACAGGCCGGGTCATCCCGGCCTGTGATGCTATTTATACTGTTTGTAATCTGCGCTCTCGGCCACGCTGTCGGGCGGGAAGAACTCTTCGACCGGGAAGTCGATGCGCCCGAAGAGCGCGCAGGGATCGTCCTCGCTCGTGCCGGGGCACTCCTTATCCGGCAGGAAGTAGTCATAGGCCGGGATGGTGAGCTGGGTGTCGCGCTCGAGCCGCACCATGGAAAACTGGCCGATCGTGACGAACCAGCGCCGCACATTGTCGACGGTCACGAGATCTTCTCCCATGGCGTCGAGGATGAACTGCGGGATGACGATGTTCTCGCCGCCCGGCGTCTCGGCGGGATCGGCAAGCGTGCAGTGCAGACAGATCGGATCGACCGCGCTGACGACCGCTTTGGGCTGATCGTCCGCGGTGACGACGCCCTCCGGGCTGTCGGAGGCAAAGGTCTTGACGCTGCTCTCACTGCCGAAGAGCATCACGCGCTTGTCAAAGACCGCGAGTCCGCGGCAGAGCTGAGCGCCGGGGAAGGTCTCGGCCGAGACGAGGTAGAAATACGTACAGTCCACGGTGTAATAGCCCCGGTTGAAGCCTACCGGCTCGACGTTGACGTTGACGAACAGCAGTTCGGCGGCCTTGGGGCGGATGCTGATGGCGTTTTCCAGAAACGGCTGGCTCGATTGGGTGGGGTAGACGCGCAGATCGTCCACACAGTCCTTGTCTCGACAGCAGTCAAAGATCTTATGGGTATTGACGGAAACGGCCTCTCGGATGCTCGCCGCGCCTCCGACCGGCCCGGAAACGACTTTGTCCGGCATGATACGACCTCCTGTGGATGAAACTTCAATACAGCTTATGCGTCCGCGCGCCGCGGTGTGTGTGATTTTTCTCTTGAAAAAATGAGGCGGTGAAGTATAATGATTTTAATGATGAAAAACGGAGGATCGGAGAAATGGACCATCACGGCTTCATCCATGAGAAACTGGATATCAAGCTGCTCATCCTCTTTATCCTCAGCCGGCTGAGCGCTCCGGTGGACCGCGGCACGCTCGACGAGCTTTGCCAGCGCTGTGACGAGGGCGTGGGTTATTTCGATTACTCCGACTGTCTCGGCGAGCTGATGGCCTCGGGCCATATCACCGAAGAGGACGAGGAGTATACGATCACGGAAAAGGGTCGGCGCAACGTGCGCGAGGTCGAAAGCAGCCTGCCTTTCTCGGTGCGTTCCCGCGCGCTGAAGCTGATCGCTCCGGTGGAGGAGCGGCTCGCCCGCGCGGCGATGCTCCGCGGCGAGATCGAGAACGGCGAGGACGGCTGCCATGTCGCGCTTGCCATGTCGGACGCCAAGGGCGAGATCATCTCGATGCGTCTGCTCTGCGCCGACGAGGAACAGGCGAAAAAGATGAGAAAGACCTTTCGCCGCCGTGCGGAGGAAATCTATGGACGGATCGTCGAGATCCTGTGCGAGGAGGGAGAGAAATGAAGTACACCATCCCGGAGAACTATGTCAGCTATCTCTCCATCTACGATACGCAGAAGGCGATCAGCCTGCTCAAGCGGCTCTTTGAGGACAGGCTCAGCGCCCTGCTGAACCTCCAGCGCGTTTCCGCTCCGCTCTTCGTCGACGAGGCCTCCGGACTGAACGACAACCTTAACGGCTACGAGCGCCCCGTCAAATTCGACATCCTGCGCTCGGAGCACAAAGCAGAAATCGTGCAGTCCCTCGCCAAGTGGAAGCGCCTCGCGCTCAAGCGCTACGGCTTTTTCCCCGGCAAGGGCATCGTCGCCGATATGGACGCGGTGCGCCGCGACGAGGACGAGCTGGACAACCTCCACTCGCTCTATGTGGACCAATGGGACTGGGAGAAGGTCATCCTGCCGGAGAACCGGAACACGGACTCTCTCAAGTCTACGGTCATGGCCATCGTCACCGCCATCTGCGACACGCAGGATACCATGCAGGCCATATACCCGCAGCTGCAGGCCACGGGCAAGCTCTCGCGCCGCGTTTCCTTCGTCACCGCGCAGGAGCTGGAGGACCTCTATCCGGACTTTACGCCCAAGCAGCGCGAAAACGCCTATCTGCGCGAGCACCGCACGGCCTTTATCCTCGGCATCGGCGCGCCGCTGCGCTCAGGCAAACCGCACGACGGCCGCGCGCCGGACTATGACGACTGGAAGCTCAACGGCGATCTGCTCTTCTGGTACGACCCGCTGGACTGCGCGATGGAGATCTCGTCCATGGGCATCCGTGTCGATCCGAAGTCGCTCGACGAGCAGCTGCACGCCTCAGGCTGCGACGACCGCCGCGCGCTGCCGTATCACAAGATGCTGCTCAACGGCGAGCTGCCGCTCACGATCGGCGGCGGCATCGGCCAGTCGCGCGTCTCGATGCTCCTGCTCGGCAAGGTACATATCGGCGAGGTGCAGGCCTCGATCTGGAGCGAGGAAACCATGCGCGAGTGCGAGGAAAAGGGAATCGTCCTGCTGTAAGACAACAATACGGGGAAGCGCCGCTTCCCCGATATTTATTTACATAAGCATTAAAATTTTATATTATGTAAACTATTGTTGATGAAAAGAAAGGAAGCCCTCCGGGCTCCCTTTCTTTTATACCATTTTTGCCGGGTCGACGAGCTCGTCGAACTCCGCTTCCGTGAGCAGCCTCAAACGGAGGACGGCTTCGCGAAGCGTCAGCCCCTCGGTATAGGCGAGGCGAGCGGCCCTCGCGGCGTTCTCATAGCCGATGCGCGGGTTGAGACAAGTCACGAGCATCAGCGAGCGGTCAAGGTTCTCGCGCATCCGCTCGCGGTCCGCGGTGAGGCCGGAGAGACAGCGCAGCGTAAAGGAACGGATCGAATCGGAGAGCAGACGCGCCGAGTGCAGGTAATTGAAGATGATGACGGGCATGAAGACGTTCAGCTCAAAGTTGCCCTGGGAGGCGGCAAAGCCGATCGCGGCGTCGTTCGCCATGACCTGCACAGCGACCATCGTAACGGATTCGCATTGCGTCGGATTGATCTTTCCGGGCATGATCGAGGAGCCCGGCTCGTTCTCCGGGATGCGGATTTCACCGATGCCGCAGCGCGGCCCGCTCGCTAGCCAGCGTATGTCGTTGGCGATCTTCATCATGCAGCCCGCCATGGCCTTGATCGCGCCGTGGCTGACAACGAGGGCGTCCCGGGACGTGAGCGCACGGAACTTGTTCGGGTCGCTGCGGAAGGGGAGAGAGGTCAGCGCTGCGAGCTTTTCCGCCGCCCTGTCGGCAAATCCCTGCGGCGCGTTGAGCCCGGTGCCGACCGCCGTCCCGCCGAGCGCCAGCAGCGCGAGCGCATCGGAGCTGCGGGCAAGCGCGTCGCGCGTGCTCTCGAGCATGCCGCGCCAGCCGCTGATTTCCTGGGAAAAGCGCAGGGGAGTCGCATCCTGAAGATGCGTACGCCCGATCTTGATCACATCCGTGTTTTCCCGCTCCAGACGGCTGAGCTCGGCAATCATTTCATCCGCGGCGGGGATCAGCGAGCGATGCACGGCCGTAAGCGCCGCGATGTGCATCGCGGTGGGGAAGGTGTCGTTGGAGCTCTGCGACATGTTCACGGTGTCGTTGGGGTGCAGCAGCGCCTCGCCCGCGATCGCGTTGCCGCGGTTGGCGATGACCTCGTTGAGGTTCATGTTCGTCTGCGTGCCGCTGCCCGTCTGCCAGACGGAAAGCGGGAACTCGCCGTCGTGCTCGCCCGCGAGGATCTCGTCGCATACCTGCGAGATCAGCTGCGCGCGCCGTTCGTCAAGCCTTCCCAGATCACAGTTGACAAGCGCCGCCGCCTTTTTCAGCTGTGCGAAGGCGCGGATCAGCTCGCGGGGCATGCGGTCCCCGCCGATGGGGAAGTTCTCGAAGCTGCGCTGGGTCTGCGCGCCCCAGAGACGGTCCGCGGGGACCCGGACCTCGCCGAGAGAGTCGTGTTCGATCCTGTATTCCATAACGGAGCATCCTTTCCGTTTCGTTCCGGTTTGCGTTTCTTACGATAGCACAGTCAGACCGGCTTTTCAAGCGGAGCCGAGAGTGCGGCTGCGTACGACCTTCGCCTCGCGCCGCCCTTCGTTCGCCGCGCGCCTGCAGGCAAGGAGCTGACGTCTGCCCTCCTCGCTGCGCGTATAGACCAGCGAGAAGCGGTCGCCGTTCTTTTCAAGCGCTTTGCGAAGGAGCTCGGCGCTCTCCTTGCGCGCACCGAGGATGGACGGACAGGCGTAGGTCTGAGAGGGAAGCGCGATCGTGAAGCCGAGCAGCGGAAGCGTCCGCATCAGGAGGTAGCGCGGGTTGTCCAGCGGCCCCAGAAGCTCGCCGAGTGCGGCGGCAAAGAGGTTTTCCTCCCGTACGCTCGCGCCTTCGAGCGTGCATTCCACGCCCTCGCCGCGGCCGGTGATCCGCAGCGAAGCGTCGGCGCTCGCGATCGAGCCGGTCTGCCGCATGGTCTCGAGCAGCGCCGTACCGAGGTGCCGCAGCGTTTTCTCCGGCGTGACGCTGCCGAGCGAGCGCCGCACGTCGTTTACAAGCCCGTATGCCGAAAGACCCATGAGCGGCAGCAGCGCGAGCGCCGCGCCGGAGAGCGGCACGGTGAAACAGACCGTCCCCATCGCGCCGAGCAGGACGGCGTGCAGCGCGGCGGCGCCGCCCGCACCGGCCGTATAGAGCCGCGGTCGGATCGCGCTTCTGGCCCGGACGCTCTCGCGTATCCTTCCGGAGGGACGGCGCATCAGCGCCTTGTCCCAGCTCGCGGCCATGGCGCGGCGGTCCGCGGCCCGCGCGAGCATTTCGGCGTTGATTTCCGCAACGTGCTCGCGCGAATAGGGCGGACGCAGGATACTCACGCGCTCGAGCCCGCTTTCGATCGTCTCGCCGTCGTAGGCCGGCGCCATGAAGCATTCGAAGCGCCGCCGCAGCAGCGCAAAATCGTCGCCGAGCGGCGTTTCCTCCATGCCGGAGAGGAAGGACAGCCGGCGCTCCGGCGGGAGCAGGGTCACAAGATGCCAGATGTTCGAGGCTTTTTCCGGTTCGGTTTTGTCGATGCGGATCGCGCGTCCGCGCATCTGGTTGGAGCTCATAAAGCTCCCGACAAAGCTCGCGAGGATGAGCGAGTTGACGCAGGGAGAGTCCCAGCCCTCGCCGAGAAGGGCCTTCGTTCCGACAAGGATGTGGAGCAGCCCCTTTTCGAAAGCCTCGGTCAGCAGCGTCACGCAGCCGCGGCTGCCCTCGGCGCATTCAAATACGCTGTACCAGGTCTCGCCGAGCGGCGAGAGCGTACTTCTCCAGCCGCGCGCGTCCGCGGCGGCAAGCAGCTCGCCGCCGATCGCGTTCGGCACGATGACGAGGGTGCCGGTCAGCAGCGCGAGGCGCGTTTCATAGGGGCAGATGCGCCGCACGGTCTCAAAGATGGGCACGGAGCCCATGACGCTCGGGCGCTGTCCGCTCCCGACGAGGCCGAGCATGCCGCGGCGGATATGGTCGGTCAGGATCAGCATGCGCAGCGCGCGTCCGCAGCTCGCGATCTCGGATTCGACGATCTTTTCGATGCTCTCGAGCTTGCCGAGCGAGGAGAGCATTTTCTTCTGCAGCGCAGGGTCGGCGCTCAGATAGAGCTGCCCGCCCTCGAGCAGGCCGCGCGCGTCGAGGACCGCCCGCACACGCCCGCAGACTTCTTCCCCGAAAAGATCCTCCCTGCGCAGCAGAAAGCCGAGCGCCGCCTCCGCGTCCTCCTCGTCGCAGGGCGGGAGCCGCAGCGAGGGCTGCAGCATCCTGAGCCACTCCTTCGGCGGCTCAAAGCCGAGCGCCGAGCCGAGCGATAGGAGACGGAGCAGCTCGTCCGCGTTTTCGAGCAGACGCTCTTTTGCCGAGGGATCGTCCGCATCGGCAAAGGCCGCGCGCAGCGCGCGGGGGATCAGCTCCTCGTCGCGGATGCTCCCGACCGCAGCCTCCGCGCGCCGCTGATACTCGGAAAGCATATCCTCCTCGTCGGCGCTGGGAAAGCTGCAGTATACATAGTCTTGATGCGGACAGAGCGTTTTTTGCGCGACAAGCTCCGGCACAAAGATCTCTGCGTCGATCTCACCGCAGACGCGGCGGTAGCGTTCCCATTCCGCCGGCGTGCTGTCATAGGGAGGGGTCGCCGTGAGCGCGATGACGGTCACGCGCCCGCCGAGTTCGTCGAGCAGCGCCTCCAGCGACTTTTGCCATTCGCTGCGCAGATGGTGCGCCTCGTCGAGACAGATCGTCCCGATCTCCATGGCGCGGATCAGCCGCTTCCATTGCGGCGCGCCGCTCTCGTCCGGACGCGAGGCCGCGTGCAGCGCCTGATACGTGATCGAGCAGATCGGCGCGGGGCGGGAGAGCGAGTCGGAAACGTAGTCTTCGATCCTTTCGCCCTCAGGCAGGAACAGCTCGGCGAAGCGCTCGCCCCACTGCTGCCGCACCGTAACGGAAGGGGAGAGGATCAGCGTCGGCGCGTTTGCGCGGCGGATAAGCTCGAGCCCCAGCACGGTCTTCCCGCTGCCCGGGGCTGCGACGACGTGCACTTTTTTGTCCGCGAGGTAGCTCTCGGCCTCATCCAGGACAGCCTGCTGATAGCTGCGGAACGTGCCGCGGAAGGAGACGCGGGAAAAGACCTCGTTCATCTTCGTTCGCTCCGATCCTCTAGTTTTTCTTTCTTTATCATACCATCCCGCGCGCGGGAGCACAAGAAGAAAGACCCGTTCCTTTTTTAAGGAACGGGTCTTTTGCGCCGCTCATTCTTTCTCCCGGAGCTTCAGATGGACCGTTACGGAGTTTTGCCCCTCCTGCTTCTCAAAGCCGAGCGATTCGTACAGCCGGATCGCAGCGTAATTGTCAACGTCGACGAGCAGCATCATCCCGTTCGGCTCGTTGAGCTCCAGCGCGCGGGCGAGAAGTCTCCGGCCGTGGCCGCGGCGGCGGGATCCCGGACGGACGAGCAGATCGACAGGCTCGTTTTCGTCCAAGCCCACCGTCACGTCGATATAGCCGGCAAGCTCACCGTCCTCGAGCGCAAGCAGCGTCCGGAAACGATCGGGCGCCAGGGCGACCCGTTCGCCGGTCCAGTACACGTCGCGGCTGTGCATGGCGCAGTATGCGTCCATGAATTCGCCGGAAAGCAGTACGATGTTCTTCATGTCGAGCGCGGGCATACGGTGCGTATAAACCATTCTCTGCTGCTCTGGTTCCGTGACCGCGCCGCGCGCGGACAGCACGCGCCGCAGAGGAAGGTTGCCGGGGCGGATGATCAGATCCGCGTCATAGCCGGGATACTCGCGGGAGAGAAAAGCAAACAGCTCCTCGTATGCCGCCTCGTCGCGGCACAGGCAGGAGAGAAACTCCATGTAATGATCCTCGCGGAGGATCATCAGCACGAATACGCCGCAAAGCTCTCCGTCCCGCTCCGCCGCGAACACGCGTCGCTCCGGATCCGAGGACAGGCGGGCGGATTCTCTTTCAAAGACCTCCGGGGGCGAGCGCATCGGGTCGGAGAACACCGCGTCTCCGGAAATGCTTTCATAAAAGGATCTGTATGGAGAAAGATCGGCGACGCGCCTAATCATGTGCGTACCTCCGCGTCTGCGCCGTCCTCAATGCAGGGGCGGCAGCTCGTGAATGTCATAGGTCTCATAATAGATCTCAAAGGCCGTTTCGACATCGCCGGACAGCTCGATCAGCGCACCGGCCTGGAACATGGTCGACAGAGCGCCGGAAGGAGCTTTCCACGCGCCGTTCGACACGACCCGGAGAAGCTGGGCGTCCGCCTTCTCCGCGCGGAGGATGGCCTCCGCCTCAAACAGAAGCGTTCCGGTTGCGATGTGATAATCGCTTGACACGATCGCGAGCTCTCTGACCTGCGGAAAGCGTTCGGCCAAAATGTCGTAAGTGTAGATCTCGGTGGTCGCCGTATCATTAAAAAAGTCCTCCACAACGACCCGTTTCTTCGCGATCCCGTTTGCCGTGAGCCATTCCGCCATTTTTCCCGCCTCCGTCGCGGATTCGTTCTCCGCAGCGGTTCCGCCGCCTGTGCAGACGATCAGCGCGTTGGGATACTTCTCCGCGCTGGCCGCGACGACTTTCAGACGCTCGATCAGCTCATCGCGCATGGTCCCGTCGGGGTTGAGCTGAAAACCGAGCGCGACGATGCACAGCTCGTCCGTATCCGGCAGCCCGTCCGGGAGAACGTTCTCATGGATCGTCAGGTCTGTATCGGCTGTTTTCCACAGCGCCATGATGCGCTCCCAGCGCTTGGCTGCGTCGGCATCCACGGAGCGCAGCTCTTTGAGCAGAGAGACGATCCGCGCCTCCGCCTCTTCGCCGTAGCTGCCGTAATCGACGACCATTTCCTCTATGATCGCACGGCGATCCCTTTTTTCCTCGTTCCGGGCGCAGCCTGCGCACAGACAGACGACGGAAAGCGCCAGGATCAGGCAAAGCGCCCGCAGATGACAAGACATTTTCATGGGAATCTCCCTTCTGTCCGTTCCGTTTATGATATCTCGTCCATTCGGCGTAGTCGATAACGCCGCAGTAGCCGCCGTTTTCACTGTTATGGAACACGAGGTTCCCGGTGTCGTCGTTGAAGAAGAATATGATATCCTCAACGTCGCCGGTGTCATACTCTATTTATTAACGACAAAAGCTATACTAAATGTTACCACAAAAACATACTTAACAAAAAATTCATGGATATTATACGACAGGTTCCATGCCGCGTCTACAGAAATGTGTCGAAGAAAAGATGAAACCCATGAAAGAAATCCGAATAATTGCAGTCGGATTTCTTTCATGGGTGCGCAAGGATAGATGCGAAGCATCGCAAGGGGTGCAGCCCCTTGTACGGAGCAGCGCGACGCGAAAGAGAAAACACTCGGGCGTCTCGTCATACTCCGTAGGGCGCACAAACGGGCCAGCTGAAGCTGACCCGTATAGAAGTGCGCCATTGGAGTGATCCTTGTTTTACGGAAAGCCCGGGGCGGTTCCGATCCGCTGGAATTCGCCCCTGCCCCGTGCCCTATTTTCTGTTCGTAGACTCCCGCCAGATCGGCGTGGTTTTTGCATAGACGCTGATCGGCGGGCGGCAGGGATTCGCGATACGGTTGAGCAGCATGTCGGCGGCGATCCGGCCGATCTCTATGCCGGGGATCTGAACGGTGGTGAGCGCGGGCTCCACCACGGTGGCCTGCGCCGTGCCGTCAAAGCCCGCTACCATGACCTGTCCCGGGATGGCCACGCCGAGCTGCTTGAGGGCGGTCATCACCCGGATCGCGATAAAGTCGTTGACGCAGATCAGCGCGTCGGGGAGCTGCGGCATCTGGAGGAGCCTGGCCGAGAGCCACCCGGCGTCGCCGTAGGGCGACTCGTCCCCGTCCAGGATGCAGAGCGCCCGGTTCAAGGGAAGGCCCGCGCCTTCAAGCGCGCTGCGGAAGCCGAACCAGCGCTCATGGAAGCTGCTGCAGTGGTTCGGATCGCCGACAAAACCGATCTTCCGGGCGCCCTTGGAGATCACATGGTCGACCAGCGCCATCGTGCTGGCCAGATTTTCCATCGAGATCCTGTCGCAGTTCATGGCGTCGGTTGTGGCGTTGAAGGGCCCGTCTACCAGCAGGAGGGGCAGTCCCAGCGACAGGAGCCAGTTGATATACCGCCGGTCGAACAGTTCGATACAGAGGATCCCCGCCGTCTGATCCGGATTGATATGCGCCGGCAGAGCGGGCCGGCGAAGCTCCTCCTCGGAGATCTCCTGCATCATCAGCGTGTAGCCTTCCCGGCTCAGCTGCGCGGCAAAGGAGGGGATCATGAAGGTGCCGAAATGGTAATCCACCGGCATTTGCCGCGTGAGGAGCGCGATGTTCTGCATGTGAAGCTCCTGCTGCACGGCCTCTTCATGGGCCAGTTGATAGTAACCGAGCTCCATGGCTTTTTTCAGGACCAGCTGTCTGGTCGGCTCCTGTACGGCGCCGCGGTTGTTGAACACCTTTGAGACGGTGTTCCGGGACAGACCGCAGGCGTCGGCGATATTCTGTATCGTTATGCGTCGAATGGCCATTGTATACTTTCTCCGTTCATCGATCAGCTGCTTTTTATCCGATGTCAACTATCATGATTATAATAACATAGGAGAAACGGGAAAACAAGATGTGCATTTTGTAAACTTATGGCGCTTATTTTTGTACACTATACATAAAAGCCTGAAAAAGCAATTGTTGATTTCCACATTTTGCGAAAAGCAAAGGCGGTATTTCATTGACAAATTGTGAATATTGTTTTACGATATTATACGCCAAAAGATGTAATGTAAAGCGCTATTTTACATTATGTAAAAAAGAGACCGCTTGTACCCGCTTCTTCTCCCTCGGCAGACAGGCTGCCTTTGTTTACAGTCTGTCTATTTACTAAAAGGAGGCCAAAACATGGCAGAGGTTCAACTGAAAAACATCAAGAAAGTGTACCCCTTCGTCAGCGGCGAGCAGAAAAAGAGCAAGAAGAAAAAGGCTGACGAACCCGAAAAGAAGAAAGTCAACCTCCAGATCACCGACGAGGGCGTCGTCGCGGTGCAGGCGTTCAACCTGGATATCGCCGACAAGGAATTCATCGTGCTGGTCGGCCCCTCCGGCTGCGGCAAGTCCACGACCCTGCGCATGGTCGCCGGTC
>CAMVJF010000026.1 GCA_947167725.1 uncultured Clostridia bacterium
GCCGCCCGGGAAGCTGTGCAAAAGAGAAAAGCGCTTCGCGTCCGAAAACGCGAAGCGCTTTTCTCGTTATGATCCCTCGCTCTCCCCCGGATTGACGTGCACCATGATGTGCTTGACCTCCGGGAAGTCCCGCTCGATGCGGTCGTGCACCTGCTCGGCGATCTCATGCGCCGCAGCGAGCGTCATGCTCCCGTCGAGACGGATCTCCAGGTCGACATAGGCCTTGCTTCCGAAGGTCCGGGTCTGCAGACGGTCGACGCCGAGAACCTCCGGCTGCCGCAGCACACAGTCGGCAAGCCGTTTCTCCGTCTCCGCGTCGCAGGCGCGGTCGACCATTTTTGCCGTTGCGTCGCGGAAGATGTCGTAGGCCGCCTTGAGAATGAAGAGGCAGATCACCAGACTCGCGATCGGCTCCATGACCGGATAGCCCATGCGCGCGCCGGCGATGCCGATGAGAGCGCCGACGGAGGAGAGCGCGTCGCTGCGATGATGCCATGCGTTCGCCATCAGCGCCGCGGAGTTGAGCCGCCTGGCATAGAAGCGCGTGTACCAGTACATCGCCTCCTTGAGCGCGATCGAAACCGCCGCCGCGACGAGCGCAAGCGTTCCGGGCATGACGATCGTCTCGCCTCCGCCGAGGCTCCTGACCGCGCGCACGCCGATCAGGATGCCGGTCATCGCCAGCACCGCCGAGAGCAGGATCGCCGCGACGCACTCAAAGCGCTCGTGGCCGTAGGGATGCTCACGGTCGGCCTCGCGGGCGGAGAGCTTGACGCCGATGATGACGATAAAGCTGCTCAGCACGTCCGAGGCGGAGTGTACCGCGTCGCTGATCATCGCGCCGGAATGGGCCAGAATACCCGCGAGCAGCTTGAAGAGCGACAGCGCGGTATTGCCTGCGACGCTCACGAGCGAGACGCGCGTCGCGGTCTTTTCAAAATCCAGTTCCTGTTTCATATCCTCTGCACTCCCCTCCCGGGCATGGAAAAAGCCACGGGAACAGTTTATTCGATCCTGTCCCGTGGCATGACCACTGCCGCATGAAAGCGACCCGGCTCCGAGCTCCGTCCGGGAGCTCCGGCCTGTTCAGTTTGCCCCATACACTAACAAAGAACTCGGTCCGTGTCAAACGGGCTCACAGCTCTTTTTCGATCACGCACCCGGTCTTGATCTCTCCGACGAGGCTCTGCAGCGCGTCGATCACATGCGGGCGGATGTCGCCGCCGACCAGCACAAGCATGATCTCCTCGCCGAGGGACAGGCGTCCCTCGTTGAGCCAGACCCGGATATGGAAGATCCCGGGCAGCTTTTTCGCTCGCTCGATCGCCGCGGCAAGCTTCTCCCGGTCATAGGAGAACTCCATGCCCCGCACGGCGTCCAGCCCCTGCACGCCCTCGCGCACGGCGGCCTTGGGCGTCTCCCGCACGACCCCGGTATGGAACAGGTACATGCCGCAGTTTTCCGCGCCCTGTTCCGCTCTCGCTTCCGCGAGCCATTGATCCAGCGACGGCCGTTTCATTTCCTGTTCCCCTCCGCGCAGTCGGCAGAGCCTGAGGATGCCAGCATATCCAGTCCGTGCAGCAGCGGCTCGATGACGGAGAGCAGGTTCTCCTTCGCCGCCTTTTCGCTGCCGGGAAGATTGACGATCAGCGAGCGGGCGCGGATACCGGCGGCGCTGCGCGACAGGCAGCCGCGCGGCGTGATGCGCATGCTCGCGGCGCGCATCGCCTCGCCGATGCCCGGGGTCTCGCGCTCGACGACGGCCTTCGTCGCCTCGGGCGTGATGTCGCGCGGGGAAAAGCCCGTGCCTCCGGTCGTGAGGATCAGCGAAACACCGAGCTCGTCCGCGCAGCGGATCAGCTCGCTTTCGATCATCTCCCGCTCATCGGGCACGATGCTCCGATAGACGACGGCGAGGCCGTATTCCTCCGCGATCGCGCCCACGGCGGGGCCGCTGGTGTCCTGCCGCTCGCCGCGAAATCCCTTGTCGCTGACTGTGATGACTGCCGCTGTGTAGCTCATTGCTCTTCCTCCCGGTGAAAATCTCCGTGAACGCCGCCCGTCTTTTCGATCAGACGGACGTCGGTGATGACCATATCCTTCTGCACGGCCTTGCACATGTCATAAACCGTGAGCGCCGCGACCGAAGCCGCCGTCAGTGCCTCCATCTCCACGCCGGTCCTTCCCTCGCAGGAGACTCCGGCGCGGATCTCGACGGCGAGATCCTCCTCGTTGAGCGAGAGAGACAGGTCGATGCCGTCCACCGCGACCGGATGGCACATCGGGATCAGCTCCGGCGTGCGCTTCGCGCCCATGATGCCGCCGATCTGCGCGACGGTCAGCACGTCGCCCTTCTTCATCCCGCCGCTGCGGATCAGGGCGAAGGTCTCGGGACTGACGAGCACGCGTGCGCCGGCGACGGCCGTGCGGCGCGTGGGGTTCTTCGCGCCCACGTCCACCATCCTGGCGCGTCCCTCGTCGTTGAAGTGGGTAAAATCGTTGCCGTTCTGCATGGTCTCAGCCGCCTATCCGATTCATATTTCTTCCGCTGCGGCTGCGCTGCGTGTAGGACAGCTCGCCGTGCCACGCGGGCTTTGAAAGGATCGCCTTCACGAACTGTTCGCGCATGCCCTCCGCGTCCAGCCCCTTGACGGAAAACTCCTCCCGTCCGTGCAGGCAGGGCTTGAGCTTGCCGTCCGCCGTGAGGCGGATGCGGTTGCATTCGCCGCAGAAATGGCTGCTCAGAGGACTGATCAGGCCGATGCGGCCCTGCGCGCCGGGAAGGCGGTACAGCCGCGCCACGCCGCCGTCCCGGGGCTCTTCGACGAGCCCGGGCAGCTTCTGCAGCACGGTGTCGCAGGGAATGAAGGACCCGGCGGAGAAGTCGCCGCCGTCGTACATCGGCATCATCTCGATAAAGCGCAGATCCACCGGCCAGGTGCGCGTCAGCTCCGCGAGCCGCGGGATCTCGTCGTCGTTGAAGCCGCCGATCAGCACGGCGTTGAGCTTGATCCGCTCAAATCCGACGCTCAGCGCGGCCTCGATGCCGGCGATCGCCTGATCGAGCTCGCCGAGGCGCGTGATATAGCGGTACTTCTCCCGATCGAGCGTGTCGAGACTGATGTTCAGCCGGTCCACGCCCGCTTTTTTCAGCGGCCCGGCGAGCTGCGGCAGAAGCGTTCCGTTCGTCGTGAGGCAGAGCTCGCGGATCCCGGGCACCTTTGCCGCCTTTTCGCAGATCGAGACGATATTCTTTTTGACCAGCGGTTCTCCGCCGGTGATGCGAAGCTTCGTTATCCCGAGCGAGGCCGCCGTCTCGATCGCGAGAACGATCTCCTCTTCGCTGAGCATCTCCTCGTGCTCCCGCTTGCATATGCCCTCTGCGGGCATGCAGTAGCGGCAGCGGAGATTACACAGCTCCGTGACCGAGACGCGCAGATACGTGATCTCTCTTCCGTATGAATCCCTCATGTGATCCTTCCTTGCTGCTTCCTGGAGCGCCTGTCCGACGAGGCGGCCGCGCTTTGCTGATAGTATATTGTAACGCCGACGGGCGTCTCTCGTCAAGCTGTCGGGCGCGCGGCGCCGAAAAACGGCTCAGCCTTTTCCGTTTCCGCCCGCGTTCCGGCGCTTCGCCGCGAAGGGGTCCTCCGCCGTCCCCCGATAGCGCGGGCGCACGCCCGCGGCGTAGGAAAACATCAGCCTCTGCTTCCGGCTCGCCGTGTCGTCCGTTGAGATATCCACGACCTCGCAATGCGCGATCAGCTTCTCCCTCGAGAAAAGCAGCGTGGAGGCGTGCCGCCGCCCGCCGAGACCGAGCGCCCAGAAATAGGCCTCGGCATGGTAGGCGATCTCGAAAGCGACGCAGCTCTCGGAAAAGAGAAAGGGCTTCCGATACCGCAGCTCATAGCGCGAGCAGAGCCTTTCGGCGATCAGGAGATAGGCGCGGCCGCGGCCGAGCGCGGAGATCGCGCGCCGCCATGCCTCCGGCTCGGCGCGCAGATCGAGCGCGAATCCTTTTTCGCCGATCGCGGCGCTTCTGTCCGTCAGAGCGCAGAGCGTCCGTTCCGCCGTCTGCCTTTCCGCGGGATCCATGCTCATCTCCCCTTTCTCGTCTCTTTTCAGGCATTATCTTAGCGGCTCGGCGGCAGATTGTCAATTCATCGGAGATCCGGGGCGTATAATTCCCGCGGCGGAGAGATAACATGATACGCGAGGGAGGCGCTGTGATATGGAGAAACGACCGGGGGAGCCGGAAAAGAAAAGCTTCCGCGCACGTTCGCGCGCCGGGGGCGGTCTGCTCTCCGTCCTCTTCAGCCGGACGGGTCTTGTGATCCTCCTGCTGATCGCGCAGGCGGCGATCACCGCCGCGAGCTGGGTTTATTTCGGGGCGCTCCTGAACAAGGTCTTTTTCGGCGCCAGGACGCTGCTGATCCTCGCCGTGCTGGTATTTCTTCTCAACGACAGGAGAGCCGCGAGCCTGCAGCTCTCCTGGATGCTCTGCATTGCGGCCGCGCCCTTTCCCGGCGCGCTGCTCTATCTCCGGACGCGCATCGATCCCGGGAGCCGCGCCGTGCGCAGAAAGCTCCGCGATCTGCGCGGGCGCAGCCGCGCGCAGCTCTTGCAGAATGAGGACGCGCTCGCCGCGCTGCGGCATGCCGATCCCGCCTCCGCCGCGCTCGCGCGCTATCTCCTGCGCGAGGGCGGCTTTCCGGTCTTTTCCGGCTGCGAGGTCCGCTACTTTCCCCTCGGCGAGGAGGCCTTCCGGGCGATGCTCGAGCAGCTCCGCCGCGCGGAGCGCTTCATCTTTCTTGAATTCTTTCTGATCCGCGAGGGCGAGATGTGGGACGCGATCCTGGACGTCCTCGAGCGGAAGGCGCGCGAGGGCGTCGAGGTGCGCGTGCTCTATGACGGGAGCTGCGAGATGGGCGCTCTGCCCCGTTCCTACCCCGGGCGGCTGCGTCGAAGGGGCGTCCGCGCCGGTGTCTGGCTGCGGCTCCGGCCCTTTATCACCTCGGCCTACAACTGCCGCGACCACCGCAAGATCATGGTGATCGACGGCCGGGTCGCCTTCACCGGCGGGGTCAATCTCGCCGATGAGTATATCAACCGCATCTCCCGCTTCGGCCACTGGAAGGACAGCGCCGTGATGCTCTCCGGCCCCGCCGTGCGCAGCTTCACCGCGCTGTTTCTGGAGATGTGGAACGTCGGGGAAAAAACGCCGGAGGATCCCGCGCCCTATCTCGCGAGCCGCGTGCGCGCCGCGGGGACGCCCGGCTGGGTCGTGCCCTTCGCGGATTCCCCGCTGGACGCGAGCCGCCTTGCCAAGACGGTGTACGAGGACATCCTCCACACGGCGGAACGCTACGTTTATATCATGACGCCCTATCTCGTCCTCGACAGCGAGACGGAATCGGCGCTGTGCTTTGCCGCCGCGCGCGGCGTAGACGTCCGTCTCCTCCTGCCCGGCATCCCGGACAAACCGATGGTCTGGTATCTTGCCAAGCGCTATTATCCCGCGCTGCTGCGCGCCGGCGTCCGGATCTGGGAGTACACGCCCGGCTTTCTCCATGCCAAGAGCTTTGTCAGCGACGACCGCAGGGCCGTCGTCGGCAGCGTCAATCTCGACTGCCGCAGTCTCTATCACCATTTCGAATGCGCCGTCTACCTTGCCGAGCAGCCCTGCGCGAAGGAGATCAAGATCGACTTTCTCTCTGCGCTCGCGCGCTCGCACGAGATCACGCCGGAGGATCTTCGCGCCGTCAGGCTCCCCTTCCGCCTCCTCGGCGCGCTTTTGAAGCTGATCGCCCCGCTACTGTGAAAACGCTTGCGCAGAGATCGGGAAAAAGAGAGAAAGAATTGAGAATATGCGCGGACCGTGCTATAATTGCTTTATTTTCCGGAGATCAGCTTGAAAAAAGGAGAACGGGACATGCTCGACGCCAATCAGTATGAATACGATGAAAACGGGCTGCTGATCCTGAAGCACGGAGATTCCTATGAGGAGAAATACTCCTACGACCGTGCGCGGCGTCTGACCCATGTTAAAATCGTTTCTGTTTCCAAGAGTACAGACCAACGCGCCAACAAGGTTTACACGACGGTCATTACGAAAACGACGAATCAGAGCTATACATATGACAAAAACGGGAACCTCGCATCAGAAATCGTCAATTGTGTCAAAACGTACGATTATGGATACCCGGGTTATCAGGACCGGACCGAGCGTACCAATGATTCCACGTATTATACGTATGGCAAAGACGGCTTGCTGTTGACGGAAAAGCATTCCAATACGGACATGAACGGCCGGACCGTCGTAAAGAAGACGGAATACAGCTATGACGATCAGCAGCGGATCTCCTCGAGCCTGGTAACAAAAGACAACCGGGCGACATATTACGAGTATCAATACCATGATGATAACACCCTGATAATCACCAGCACCGATCAATGGGGACACAAGGATTCGACGACCCTCTATCTGGGCTATATCTGGGCTCCCGATCATCCGTAAAAGAAAGAGCAGTCTTCGGAACGGTTTTTCTTGTGTAATCCGAGTTGAAGTGGTATCGTATAGTGGTATGTAAAGGAAGTGACACGACATGAAAATCGTTGTTTTGGGCGGCGGTATCTCCACCGAACGCCACGTCTCGCTCGTGACCGGCACCTCCGTGTGCAGGGCGCTGCGCAGTATCGGCCACAAGGCGATCTTTGTGGACATGTTCCTCGGGCTTGAGGATTACGACGGCCCGCTCGAAGCCGCCTTCGATGCGCCGGACGGCTTTTGCGGCAATGTCGCGATCGAAAAGGTCGCGCCCGATCTCGACGCCGTGAGAGCCTCGCGCGCCGATCAGAGCGCCAGCCGCCTCGGCAAAAACGTGCTCGCGATCTGCGCGCTGGCCGACTGCGTCTTTCTCGGGCTGCACGGCGCGGACGGCGAGGACGGCAAGATCCAGGCCGCGCTCGATCTGCTGGGCGTGCCCTACACCGGCTCGGATTACCTCGGCAGCGCTATGGCCATGGACAAGGCTGTGGCAAAGCGCATCATGGATTCCTGCGGCGTGCGTACGCCCGCGTGGCGGGAGCTGAGCTATACCGAGGAGGATATCCCCCGTCTCGCGCAGGAGCTCCCCGTCCCCTGCGCTGTCAAGATCGTCAACGGCGGCTCGTCCATCGGCGTACAGCTGCCCGACACGCGCGAGGAGCTCGCCGCCGCGCTGCGCGACGTCTTGCGCTACGGGAGCCGCGTCGTCGTGGAGGAAAAGATCGTCGGCCGCGAGATGACCGTGCCCGTGCTCGGCGACAAGGCGCTTTGTCCCATCGAGATCGTCCCGCCCGAGGGCTCGAGTTTCGACTATGTCGCCAAGTATCAGAGCGGCAGCGAGGGCGCCCGCGAGATCTGCCCCGCGCCGATCTCCGACGAGGAAAGACAGGTTCTCGGCGAGGCCGCGCTGAAATTCCACCGCGCGCTGGGTCTCACGGTCTATTCCCGCACCGATTTCATTCTCGACGCGGAGGGCCGCGCCTGGTGCCTCGAGGTCAACACGCTGCCCGGCATGACGCCCAACAGCCTCATCCCGAAGTCCGCCGCGGTCGAGGGCATGAGCTACCCCGAGCTTTGCGAAAAGATCGTGGAGCTGAGTCTGCGCGCGCGCCGCGGCGAACGGGTCTGATCTTCCCCTTTCTCCGCGCTTGTTCACAAATTAGTGATGTTTTCCCTCGCTGTTGTGGTAAACTCTTTTATAAAGAATTCTTAAGGACAGGGCCTTACGCCCTCCGGGTGGTCGTATGAAAGAGCGGTTCTCACAATTCCTGTACAATGCGAGACAGAATACTGCGCGCTTCATGACCGGGCGCAACGGCAACGATCAGTTCAACGTCTTTCTGATGATCTGCTCGCTGCTGCTGATCCTCCTCTCCGCGCTTTTGAAGGGGCGGCTGTTTCTCCTCGTGATCGCGCTGCTCGCGTACATCTATTTTCGCATGCTCTCGCGCAACGTCTACAAGAGGCAGGAGGAGAACGGGCGCTATCTGCGCCTGAAATACAAGCTCACTTCCCGCTTTCGTCTGCTGGGCGAGCGCTGGAAGCAGCGCCGCGATTTCAAGTTTTTTGTCTGCCCCTCCTGCCGTGCGACGCTGCGCGTGCCGAAGGGTTGCGGTAAGATCAAGATCGTCTGCCGCAAGTGCGGGACCTCCTTTACGGGAAAATCCTGATGTTCGGAACGCTCGTCGCGCAGAGCGCGCTCCTCGGGGAGGACCGCGCCGCGCGCTACCGCGCCTGCTACTGCGGGCTGTGCCGCTCGCTTCGTTCACGGCGCGGCCTCTCCTCCGCTCTGACCCTCAACTATGACATGAGCTTTCTCGTCCTGCTGCTCTCCTCGCTCTATGAGCCGGAGGAGCGCGCGGGGAACGAGCCCTGTCTCGTCCATCCCTTCCGGCCGCGGCCCTGGTTTTCCTGCGAGATCACCGACTACGCCGCCGATATGAACGTGGCGCTCGGCTATCTCAAGTGCCTTGACGACTGGAACGACGACGGCAGTCTGCCCGCCGTCGCGGAGGCCGGGCTTCTCAGACGCTCCTATGAGGAGATCCGCGCGCTCTACCCGCGCCAGTGCGGTGCGATGGAAGCCTCGATCCGCTCGCTGGGCGAGCTGGAACGCGCCGGGAACGAATCTCCCGACGAGACGGCCGCGGCCTTCGGTTCGCTGATGGCCGCGCTTTTCGATTATCGCGGCGACCGCTGGAGCCGCGACCTTCGCGCCATGGGCGACGCGTTGGGGCGCTTCGTCTATATCATGGACGCCTGTCTCGACCTTGACGCCGACACGGTGCGAAACCGCTTCAATCCCTTCCGACGCCGTTACGGGCTCGAAAACGGGACGTATTTCCGCGACATCCTCTCGATGCTGCTCGGCGAGGCGCTGCGTCATTACGATCGCCTGCCGCTGGTGCAGGACAAGGATATCCTCGACAACATCCTCTGCGCCGGGGTTTGGGCGCGCTTCGAAAAAAAATACGGAGGAGTAGATCCCGCAGATGGTTCAGGACCCGTATAAGGTCCTCGGCGTGTCTCCGGACGCGAGTGACGAGGAGATCAAAAAAGCATATCGCGATCTCGCCAAAAAGTATCACCCGGACCGCAATCCGGGCGACGCCCGGGCCGCCGAAAAAATGAACGAGATCAATGTCGCCTACGACCGCATCAAGAACGGCGACGTCAACCCCTCCTTCGATCCCCAGGGCGGCGCCGCGTACCAGCAGTACGGCGCGCAGGATCCCGGCGCCTGGGGCTCCTGGGGCGGCTGGAGCTTCTACGGCGACCCCTTCGGCTCTTATCAGCAGTCCTATCAGCAGTCGCAGTACCAGAGCGAGCGTTCGGAATACACCGCCGCGAAGAGCTATATCCGCAACGGCATGTACAAGGAGGCTCTCACCGCGCTCTCCGGCGTCCCGCTCAGCGAGCGCGACGGCAAGTGGTACTATCTCCACGCCGGAGCGAACATGTATCTCGGCAACAAGATCGCGGCGCTCGACAGCGCCAAGAAGGCCGTGGAGATCGAGCCGGACAACGAGGATTATCGCTCGCTGCTCGCTCAGCTGCAGAGCGGCGGCGATTTCTACCGCAGCTATAACACCGCCTACCGCGGCTCTCTTGTGCCGGATCGGCTTTGCATGTCCCTCTGTGCGGCGAACATCTGTCTGAACTGTCTCGGCCTGCGTTTTTGCTGCTTCTGAGAAAATGACGAAAAAAAACGGAGTGCTTCTGTTGAAGCACTCCGTTTTTTGTTGATCCGGTCAGCGGAGCAGACACCTGCCCGTCATTTCCGCGGGCTGTTCGAGCTCCATGACCCGGAGGATCGTCGGCGCGATATCGGCCAGCCGTCCGTTCTCGAGCTTCGCGCCCTTTTTCGTCACGCAGAAGGGCACGGGATTCGTCGTGTGGGCCGTGTTGACCTTTCCGTTTTCGTCGAACATGCAGTCCGCGTTGCCGTGGTCGGCCGTGACGAGCAGCGTCAGGTCCTCATGCTTCGCGGCCTCCGCCGCGATGCGGCCCATGCAGAGATCGACGGTCTCCACCGCCTTGATCGCCGCCTCCATCACGCCGGTGTGGCCGACCATGTCGCAGTTGGCGAAATTGCAGACGATGAGATCGTAGCGTTCGGAGGCGATCGCCTCGACGACTTTGTCGCAGACCTTCTCCGCGCTCATCTGCGGGATCAGATCGTAGGTCGGGAACTCCTTCGGGGACGGGACCAGACAGCGGTCCTCGCCCTCGCCCTGCTTTTCCACGCCGCCGTTGAAGAAGAAGGTGACGTGGGCGTACTTCTCGGTCTCCGCGACGCGGAACTGGCGCAGCCCCTTCTCGCTGATGAGATCGCCGAGCGTGTTTGTGATGATCTCGGGCGGATAGGCGATGGGCAGCGTCAGCGCCTCGTCGTACTGGGCCGTGCAGACGTAGGACAGCGGGAACACGGTCTTTTTGCGGGCGAAGCCGTCGAAGCCCGGGAGATTCAGCGCCCAGGTCATCTCTCGCGCGCGGTCGGGGCGGAAGTTCATGAAGATCACGCTGTCGCCCTCGTTGATCGCGCCCTCGGGGCAGACGACCACGGGCTCGACGAACTCGTCGGTCACGTCGGCGGCATAGCTCGCCTCGACCGCGTGAACGGCATCGTCGTCGCGCACGCCCTCGCCGCAGACGATGGCGTTGTAGCCCTTCTCGACGCGGTCCCAGCGCTTGTCGCGGTCCATGCCCCAGAAGCGGCCCTGCACCGTGGCGATGCGCGCGTTGCCGAGCGCATCGCATTTTTCCTGCAGCTGCCTGACGTAGCCCGCGCCGCTCTTCGGCGGGACGTCGCGTCCGTCGAGGAAGCAGTGGACATAGACCTTCTCCACGCCGCGCGCCTTCGCCATGTCGAGCATCGCGAAGATGTGGCCGATATGGCTGTGGACGCCGCCGTCGGAGAGCAGGCCCATGACGTGCAGCGCCTTGCCCGCCTTCTTTGCGTCCTCGATCGCCTTGATGTAGACCTCGTTCTCGAAGAAGCTGCCGGAGCGGATCTCCTGCGTGATTTTCGGCAGGATCTGGAACACCACGCGGCCGGCGCCGATATTGGTATGTCCGACCTCGGAGTTGCCCATTTGGCCCTCGGGCAGGCCGACGTCCAGTCCGGAGGCGGAGAGCTGAGAGCAGGGGTACTCGGCAAAGAGCTTATCGAGATTCGGCGTGTCGGCTTGTGCGATCGCGTTGCCGGCAGTGGGCGCGGCGATGCCGAAGCCGTCCATAATGATCAAAACCGCTTTTTTGCTCATGCTTGGTTTTCTCCTATCTTCCCGCCATGGGCGGGGCAGTATGCGGGACGAAGCTCAGTCCTGGTCGGTCGCCTTGACGATGACGGAGAAGTCCACCGGCTTGAGCGACGCGCCGCCGATCAGACCGCCGTCGATGTCGGGCTGGGCCAGGAGCTCCTCGGCGTTCTTGGCGTTCATGCTGCCGCCGTAGAGGATGGAGACGGCGCGCGCCGGACGGGCGCCGTAGATCTTGCGGATGACGGCGCGGATGCCCTCGCAGACCTCCTGGGCCTGCTCGGCGGTAGCGGTCTTGCCGGTGCCGATGGCCCAGATGGGCTCATAGGCGATCACGCAGCGGCGGAGCTGGGTCGCGTCGATACCGCTGAGCGCGGTCTTGACCTGGTAGGCGACGTATTCCATCGTCAGGTCCATCTCGCGCTGGGCAAGGCTCTCGCCCACGCAGATGATGGGGCTGATGCCCTTGGCGAGCAGGGCCTTGGCCTTCTCGTTGACGAGCATGTCGCTCTCGCCGTGGTACTCGCGGCGCTCGGAATGACCGACGATGCAGTACTTCGCGCCGACGTCGGCGAGCTGGGCCGCGGAGATCTCACCGGTGTAGGCGCCCTTTTCGAACTTCGAAACGTCCTCGCCGCCGGCGGCGATCTTGCATTCCTTGCCGTACTTGACCATAGCGGGGATCATCACCGCGGGGGTGCAGAGAACGATCTCGCAGGTCTTGGTCTTCGGCAGATTCTCCTTGAGCTGCTCGACGAAGGGCTTGATCTCGGAGGCGAGCATGTTCATCTTCCAGTTGCCCGCAATGATGGTTTTACGATATTTTCTGTTCATTTCTTTTCCTATCCTTTCCTGGCAGACTTCCCTTCGGGGAAGATCTTCCTCTCTTACTTGTCGAGCAGGCAGGCGACGCCCGGAAGCTCCTTGCCTTCGAGGAACTCGAGGCTCGCGCCGCCGCCGGTGGAGATATGGGTGATACGGTCGGCAAAGCCGAGCTTTTCGACCGCGGCCGCGCTGTCGCCGCCGCCGACGATCGTGATGGCGCCGGATTCGGAGAGCGCCTTGGCCATGGCCTTGGTGCCGTTGGCAAAGTTCTCGAACTCAAACACGCCCATCGGTCCGTTCCAGACGATGGTGCCGGCGCCCTTGACCGCCTCGGAGAAGAGCTCGACGGTCTTCGGGCCGATGTCCATGCCCATAAGATCGGCGGGGATATCGTTCTCGCAGAGGACGGGCTCGGCGTCGGCGGAGAACTCGGCGGCGCAGTAGTTATCGACGGGGAGGAGGAAGTTCACGCCCTTGGCTGCGGCCTTGGCGATCATTTCCTTCGCGTAGTCGAGGCGATCGGCCTCGAGCAGGGACTTGCCGACCTCGAAGCCCTGGGCCTTCTTGAAGGTGTAGGCCATGCCGCCGCCGATGATGATGGTGTCGGCCTTCTCGAGGAGGTTGTTGATGACGTTGATCTTGTCGGAGACCTTGGCGCCGCCGAGCACGGCCACGAAGGGACGCTTGGGATCGTCGAGCGCCTTGCCCATCACGGACAGCTCTTTTCCGATCAGATAGCCGGCAACATTGGGGCTTGTGAAAGCGGTCACGCCGGCAGTGGAGCAATGAGCGCGGTGGCAGGAACCAAAGGCATCGTCCACATAGCAGTCAGCCAGGGAAGCCAGATCCTTGCTGAAGGCTTCTTCG
>CAMVJF010000027.1 GCA_947167725.1 uncultured Clostridia bacterium
AGTGGTCGGTGCACTGGCCGCAGGCGACGCACTTCTCCTGGTCGATCTCGGCCACATAGTTGCTGGCGGAGGTGGCGGGGCAGTTGTAGTACTGCGACACGCCGAGCGCCAGGCAGCTTTCGGTCATGCAGTTGCAGATCGCCAGCGTCTCGTCCGCGTGGAGCGTCGTGATCTGGTGGACGCAGCCGCGCGCCTCGCACTTCTCGATCAAGGCCTTGGCCTCGGCCACGGTGGCGGGCTTGCCCTTGCCGCTGCGGTTGAACATATCGCCGACGTGGCCCAGGAAGAGGCACAGACCCTCGTCCAGGTCGCCGCTGCCTTCGCCCATCATGCGGCGAACGCGGCGGCACTGGCAGGGCGTGATGCTGATGTGGCCCTCGTTGTCCTCAAGGAACTTGCTGACGCGCTCGTGGTCGATCTGCTGCGTCCCGGCGGGGATAGCGCTCTCGATCGGGATAACACGCATGATGCCGGCGCCCATCGGCGTGGTCGGCGCGTGCTCGATCTGGCTGGTGGTGGCATGCTGGTGGAAGGCATAGGCGATCTCGGGGTGCGCGAGGCAGAATTTCTCGTTGATCAGCAGGAACTCGAATATGCCGGGAGTGTAGGGCGGCAGCAGGTAGATCTCGAGACCCACCTTCGGCACGACGACCTGTACGACAAGACCGATGTCGGTGATCTCGTGCAGGACCTCGCGCGTGCGCTTGACGCTCAGCCCGGCCTTGCGCGCGATCAGCGGCACAAAGGTCGGCTTCATGCTGGTCAGCGCCATCATGACGGCGATCTGCTCGTCGGTGATCCACTTTTCAAACATGCGGTATTCCGCGCAGTCCGGGGTGATCTTGTAGTGTCCGTCGTTGATTTTCTCGCAGAGCTTGATCAGATTCTCTCTGACTTCCAAATCAGGTTCCCTCCTTGAAGTATTCTCTCTCAAAAAACAGATCCTCACTCTGTTCTTTTCCCGGTTTTCAGTTTATCCGTTCCGGGGGCAATTGTCAATAAAGGGAAGTCAAAACCGGCACTCGAATATTGCAGCTCTTAGGAGGAAAAACAAGCGCCCGGGGCGCAATTCGGCGCGGAGAGTCGAAAAGATAAGGGTCCCCTTGCATAAAAGTTCAAAACTTGCTATGATAAATGCAGAACAATAAGCATGAACAGGGGCGAAAGCATGGATAAAACCGAACTGAACAAGCTGCTCGAGGATGTCGCGGCCGGGAGAAAAAGTCCCGCGGAGGCGGCGCTGAAGCTGAAAATGCAGCCCATCAAGGAGATCGGCGACTACGCCAAGGTGGATCTCCACCGCGGCCTGCGCCAGGGCGTGCCGGAGATCATCTACGGCGCGGGGAAAACGAAGCAGCACATCCTCGGTATCGCCAGAGGCATGCTCGCGAACGGCCAGGAGCACGTGCTCATCACGCGGCTTGGGAAGGAGGCGGCGGACTACGTCGCCGCGGAGCTGCCGCTGCGCTATGAGGAATCGGCGAAAATCGGCCTCATCGGCGGGATGCCCGCCCCCACGGGCAAGGGAAGGATCGTCGTCGCGACCGGCGGCACCAGCGATATCCCCGTGGCCGAGGAGGCCGCGCTCACGGCCGAATTTCTCGGCAACGAGGTCGTGCGGCTCTATGACGTCGGCGTCTCGGGCATCCACAGGCTGCTGTCGCACATGGACGCGATCATGTCCGCGCGCGCCATCGTGGCCGTGGCGGGCATGGAGGGGGCGCTGCCCTCGGTGATCGGCGGGCTCGCGGACTGCCCGGTGATTGCGGTGCCCACGAGCGTGGGCTACGGCGCGAGTCTCGGCGGCGTCGCGGCGCTGCTCGCGATGCTCAACTCCTGCGCCAGCGGCGTGGCCGTCGTGAACATCGACAACGGCTTCGGCGCGGGCTATATGGCGAGCATGATCAATCATCTGGACTGATGGAGCTGAAAGACTTTTTCGCCGCTCATCCGCGCGCGGCGCTCGCCTTTTCCGGCGGCGCGGACTCGGCCTATCTGCTCTGGGCGGGCAGACAATGGGCGCGCGAGCTGGGCGTTTACTGCGTCCGCAGCGCCTTCCAGCCGGACTTTGAGCTGCGGGACGCACAGCGGCTCGCCGCCGCGCTCGGGGCGGAGCTGCGCGTGATCGAGGCGGACGTGCTCGGCTGCGAGGAGATCGTGCGCAACGCGCCGGACCGCTGCTATCACTGCAAACACCGGGTCTTCTCGCTCATCTGCGAGCAGGCGCGGCGGGACGGCTATCCCGTCGTGATCGACGGCACGAACGCCGACGATCCGGCCGAGGACCGCCCCGGCATGCGCGCGCTGGAGGAGATGGGCGTGCTCTCTCCGCTGCGGCTCTGCGGACTGAAAAAGAGCGACGTCCGCGCGCGCTCGCGCGAGATCGGTCTTTTCACCGCGGACAAACCCGCCTACGCCTGCCTCGCCACGAGGGTCCGCGTCGGCGAGCGCATCACGGCGGACACACTGCGCCGCGTCGAGCGGAGCGAGGAGCAGCTTTTCGACATGGGCTATTCGGACTTTCGCGTCCGCACGGCCGGAGGCCGGGCCACGCTGCAGCTCGTCGAGGGGCAGTGGGAGCGGGGCCGAGAAGAACTGGAGGAGATCCGCCATCGGCTCGCGCCGTATTTCGCGTGCGTCGAGCTGGATGAGACAAGACGGGAGAAAAGCCGATGAAAACGCTTTATTTGGACTGCGGCATGGGCGCGGCGGGCGATATGCTCACCGCGGCGCTGCTCGCGCTCACGGACGAGCCGCAGCATATCCTCGATACGCTCAACACCGCCCTCGGCGGCCGTGCGCGCGTCACGGCCGCGCCGGACAAAAAGTGCGGCGTCGAGGGCCTGCACGTGAGCGTAACGGTGGGCGGAGACGAGGAGGGCGAGGAGCCCCGGCACGCCCACGGACACGCCACGCTCGCGGAGATCCGCGCGCTCTTTGCGGCCGCGCCGGTATCGCGGAAGGTGTGCGCCGACGCGACGGCCGTCTTTGAGCTGCTGGCCGCGGCCGAGAGCGAGGTCCACGGCTGCGCGCTCGAGGAGGTCCATTTCCATGAGATCGGCAGTCTCGACGCGGCGGCCGACGTGCTGGGCGTGAGTCTGCTGATGGAGGAGCTCGCGCCGGACGAGGTGCTCTGCTCGAGCGTCGCCACCGGCGGAGGAACGGTGAAATGCGCGCACGGCGTGCTGCCCGTCCCGGCCCCGGCGACGGAGTTGCTGCTGCGCGGCATCCCGAGCTTCGAGGGCGAGTTCCGCACCGAGCTCTGCACGCCGACCGGCGCGGCGCTGCTGCGCCGCTTCGTCACGCGCTTTACGGCTCGGCCGGAAATGCGCGTCGCGCGCTGCGGCTACGGCACGGGCAGGAAGGACCTCCCGCGGCTCAACGCCGTGCGCGCCATGCTCGGCGAGCGGGACGAGGCGGCGGAGCGCGTGATCGAGCTTTGCTGCAATCTCGACGACATGAGCGGCGAGGAGATCGCCTTCGCGTGCGAAGAGCTCTTCTCTCTCGGCGCGCTCGACGGCTGGACGGCGCCGATCGGCATGAAGAAGGGCCGCCCGGGCGTGCTGCTCAGCGTCCTGTGCGGCGAGGAGCGGAGAGAGACGCTGCTCGCCGGGCTTTTCCGCCACACGACGACCCTCGGCGTGCGCGAGCGCCCCTGGGAGCGTCACACGCTGCGGCGCGAGATCCGCACGGCGGAAAGCTCCTGCGGCACCCTGCGCGTCAAGCGCGCGGAGGGCTTCGGCACCGTGCGCGAGAAAGCGGAATATGAGGACCTCGCGGCCATCGCGAGAGAAAAAGGCATGAGCCTGCGTGAAGTGCGCGCGCTCGCGCAGGCCGCGACGGAGGAGAGCCCGGAAGGATAAGGCGCAGTGCGCGTATTCCACGCGGGATCCACGCCGGCGCCCCCGCCCGATATGGCATTTTTCACAAAGAACAGCGAATTTTTTGGAGAAAATGACCCAGCCGGAGAGGTTTACAAGCAATCGAGAAGATAGTATAATGCAATTGTAAAATTTATGTTACATGAAAAGCGGGACGTCCCGCTTTTCATTCCGCTTACAGCGGAATGATGGCAGTAAATGGAATTCACCGGCCGGTCGGCCGCTGAATATAAAAGCATTTTTTAGGAGGAAAAAACATGAAGAAGATTCTGGCAATGCTTCTGGCGCTCGTGATGGTCTTCGCGCTCTGCGCCTGCGGACAGCAGGCCGCTCCGGCTCCGGCCGACAAGCCCGCCGAGACCAATGACAAGCCCGCCGAGACGAAGGACGAAGGCTCCGCCGACGTCGGCTACGTCTACTGGCTGAACATGAAGCCCGAAGCCGATGAGGCCCTGCAGGCTCTCGCCGCCGCCTACACCGC
The DNA here is from genome assembly GCA_947167725.1 of uncultured Clostridia bacterium. Classification (GTDB taxonomy): domain Bacteria; phylum Bacillota; class Clostridia; order Oscillospirales; family Oscillospiraceae; genus Limivicinus. The sequence continues at coordinate 4,363 of CAMVJF010000027.1, forward strand.
GGAGACCGGCGTTCCCTGCAAGATCGTCACCGCCGCTTCCGGCACCTACTCTGACACCCAGACCGCCGAGATGGCGAAGTCCGAGCCGCCCACGCTCTTCAATATGGGCAACGGCGCCGCTCTGCTCGACTGGGGCGACTACGCGCTGACGCTCGACGGCAGCAAGGTCATGGACGAGCTGACCACGAAGGACTTCAACATCGTCAACGACGCCGGCGAGACCAAGGCCATCGGCTGGATCTACGAGAGCTTCGGCATCATCACCAACAAGGCTCTGCTGGAGAAGGCCGGTCACTCCCTCGACGAGATCAAGGACTTTGATTCTCTCAAGGCTGTCGCCGACGACATCCACGCCCGCGCCGCGGAGCTCGGCTTCGACGCCTTCACCTCCGCCGGCCTGGACGGCTCCTCTTCCTGGCGCTTCTCCGGCCACCTGGCCAACATGCCGCTGTTCTATGAGTTCCGCGACAACGGCATCACCGTCCAGCCCGAGAAGATCGAGGGCAAGTACATGGACAACTTCCGCAAGATCTGGGATCTCTACATCGACACCGCCGCCGCTGAGAAGACCTCTCTGACCACCGCCACCGGCGACCAGGCCGAGGCTGAGTTCGGCGAAGGCAAGGCCGTGTTCTACCAGAACGGCACCTGGGAGTGGGACGCTCTGACCAACAAGTTCGGTCTCAATCCCGACGACATCACCATGATCCCGATCTACTGCGGCGTTGACGGCGAGGATATGGCGGGCCTGTGCTCCGGCACCGAGAACTGCCTGGCCGTGAACTGCAAGGCCCCCGAGGCCGCGCAGCAGGCCACCCTCGACTTCCTGTACTGGTGCGTCACCTCCGAGAAGGGCCTTGAGACCCTCTGCAGCATCGGCGACATCCCCTTCAAGGCCGCTCCCGCTTCCGCCAACGGCTTCTCCAACGCCGGCGCCGCGCTGCTGGCCGAGGGCAAGTACGCTGTGACCTGGGCCTTCAACTACACCCCGAACGTGGACAGCTTCCGCGCCACGCTCGTCACCGCTCTCGCGGCCTACTCCGCCGACCAGAGCGACGCCAACTGGGCCAAGGTCGTCGAGGCCTTCGTCGACGGCTGGGCTTACGAGTACAACGTCGTCAACGGCTGATAAGCGCCCCTGAAACCACATGATGCATCGAGAGGGGGCGGGCAGACTGCCCGCCCCTTTTCCCGTGCACAGCAAAGCGCCCGCGCCGCGGGCTTTTTCCTCTGCACAGGAACCGACCACAATCTACGAGAGGAGACGATCACCTTGCGGAAAAAGAAACCCGACGGAACAGCCGTGAACAGCACGCTGATCCGCCGCCCGATCCAGCGTTGCTTCCCCCTCTTTATTCTGCCGACCTTCCTATGCTTCGTCATCGGCTTTATCTGGCCCTTCCTTCAGGGCCTCTACCTCAGCTTCTGCAACTTCAACACCCCGCGTGACGCCAAGTGGGTCGGCTTTGCCAACTACGTCAAGGCCTTCAAGGACGCGGGCTTCCAGCACGCGTTCTGGAACACGGCCGGCTTTGCGGTCGTGTCGATCATCCTGATCAACGTCCTGGCCTTCTCGATCGCCTACGCGCTGACGCAGAAGATGCGCGGCGCCAACCTCTTCCGCACGGTCTTTTTCATGCCGAACCTGATCGGCGGCGTCGTGCTCGGCTACATCTGGTCGATGATCTTCGACGCGATCCTCAAGGGCTACAACACCTATCTGACCGCCAACGCCACCTACGGTTTCTGGGGGCTTGTGATCCTCGTGGCCTGGCAGCAGATCGGCTACATGATGATCATTTATATCGCGGGTCTGCAGGCCGTGCCGGGCGATATGCTCGAGGCCGCCAAGATCGACGGCGCCACCGGCTGGCAGACACTGACGCGGGTCATCATCCCCAACGTCATGCCCTCCATCACGATCTGCACCTTCCTCACGCTGACCAACTCCTTCAAGCTCTTTGACCAGAACCTCGCCCTGACCGGCGGCGCGCCCTCCGTGATGCTCAACGGCGGCAAGGTCAACATGACGGAACTGCTCGCGCTGAACATCTACTCGACCTACAACATCAATAAGAACTGGCATGGCGCGGCACAGGCCAAGGCCGTCGTGTTCTTCATCCTGGTGGCCGTGCTGGCGATCGCCCAGCAGACCGCGACCCGCAGCAAGGAGGTGCAGCAGTAATGAAGAAACAGAAACAGTTCTCTCCTCTCAGCCGCATCCTCACCGTGGCCTTCGCGCTGCTCAGTCTCGTGTGGGTCATCCCGGTCTACGAGGTGCTGATCAACTCCTTCAAGGCCAACTCCTTCGTCAATACCGAGGCCTTCGCCTTCCCCAGAGCCGAGAGCTTCGTGGGCTTCGCGAACTACATCAAGGGCATGACCTTCGGCAACTATCCCTTCCTGAAATCCGTCGGCTTCAGCCTTTTCATCACGGTCGCCTCCGTGTTCCTGATCCTGCTGTTCACCTCCATGAGCGCGTGGTACATCGCCCGCGTCAATTCCACGGTGTCCAAGGTCTTCTATTACCTCTGCCTCTTCTCGATGATCGTCCCCTTCCAGATGGTCATGTTCACGCTGACCTTTACCGCCGACCAGCTCAAGCTCAACACCCCCTGGACCATCCCGGTGGTGTATCTCGGCTTCGGCGCGGGACTTGCGATCTTCATGTTCGTCGGCTTCGTCAAGGGCCTGCCGCTTGAGATCGAGGAGGCTGCCGCGATCGACGGCTGCGGCCCGATCCGCACCTTCTTCATGGTCGTGCTGCCGATGCTCAAGCCGACGCTGATCTCCGTGGGCATCCTCGAGACCATGTGGGTCTGGAACGACTACCTCCTGCCCTACCTCGTCCTGGACCGCACGAAGTATATGACCATCCCGATCCACGTCCAGTACCTCAAGGGCAGCTACGGCACCGTGGACCTTGGCGCAACGATGGCGGTCATCATGCTCTCGATCATCCCGATCATCATCCTCTACATCATCTGCCAGAAGTACATCATCAAGGGCGTCGCCGCCGGCGCGGTCAAGGGCTGAGCGGTACGCGAAACGACAAAGGAGCGCCTCTGTTTTCGAACGAGAAAACAGAGGCGCTTCCATATTGCCCGGAAACGCGAAAGATCCCGGGGCGTCCGCCCCGGGATCTTTCGCGTTGATCAGTCCATGATCTCTACGGAGATCTTCTTGCCCTTCCTCTGGGCAACGGCGCGCATCAGGATGCGGATCTGCTTGACGATCCGGCCCTGGCGGCCGATGACCTTGCCCATATCGCCGTCGGCGACGTGAACCTCATAGATCGTCTCGCCGTCGGCTTTGCGCTCGGTCACAGAGACTTCGTCGGGATGCTCGACGAGGCTCTGTACAATGTAGGTCAGAAGTTCTTTCACTCTCGATCGCTCCTCAACTCCATTACGCTTCGATCTTCTTCAAAAGGCCGCGTACGGTATCGGTGGGCTGAGCGCCCTGAGAGATCCAGTACTTCACGCGCTCGACGTCGAGCTTCAGCTTCTCGCCGTCGGTCATCGGATCGTAGATGCCAAGCTCCTCGATGAAGCGGCCGTCGCGCGGGGAACGCGAATCGGCGACAACGACACGATAGTAAGGAGCCTTCTTGGCGCCCATTCTGCGAAGTCTGATTTTAACCATGTATCTTCACCTCCATAAAGTATTCTCTGCTTTATTACAAACACGCGCCTTCGCGTGATGCAACCGATTTCAGAATCCGAAGCCGCCGAGACCGCCCATGCCGCCGAAGCCGCCCATGCCGCCCATGCGGCCGAGCTTCTTCTGCATCTTCTTCATGTTCTTGCCCGAGAACTGCTTCATCATCTGCTGCATGGCCTCGAACTGCTTGAGCAGGCGGTTGACGTCCACGACCTGAGTGCCGGAGCCGGCCGCGATGCGCTTCTTGCGGCTGGAGTTGAGCAGCGAAGGATTGTCGCGCTCGGCCTGCGTCATCGAGAGGATGATGGCCTCCTGCCGCGCCATCGCCTTGTCGTCGAGCTTCGCGCCCTTGAGCGCGTTTGCGTTCATGCCGGGGATCATCGCGGCGATGCTCTCCAGATCGCCCATGTTTTTGAGCTGGCCCATCTGGTCGAGATAATCGCTGAGCGTGAAGCGGTTGGCGCGCAGCTTTTCCGCCGCCTCGAGCGCCTTCTTTTCATCGTAGCTCTGCTCGGCCTTTTCGATGAGCGTCAGCACGTCGCCCATACCGAGGATGCGCGAGGCCATGCGGTCGGGGTGGAAGGGCTCGATCATATCGAGCTTCTCGCCCACGCCGATGAACTTGATCGGCTTGCCGGTGGCCGCGCGGATCGAGAGCGCGGCGCCGCCTCTCGCGTCGCCGTCGAGCTTGGTGAGCATGACGCCCGTCACGCCCAGCGCCTCGTCAAAAGCGGTCGCGGCGTTGACGGCGTCCTGGCCGGTCATCGCGTCGACGACGAGCAGGATCTCGGCCGGCTCGACTGCGTCGCGGATGTTGCGCAGCTCGTCCATCAGCTCCTCGTCGATGTGCAGACGGCCCGCCGTATCGAGGAAGACGAGGTCGTTGCCGTGCTTCTTCGCGTGCTCCACCGCGGCCTTCGCAATATCGACGGGGTTGCTCTGGCCCATCTGGAACACGGGAAGGTCGAGCTGTCTGCCGACCGTTTCGAGCTGCTTGATGGCGGCGGGACGGTAGATGTCGCAGGCAACGAGCAGCGGACGCTTGCCTTGACGGCGCATGTAGGCGGCGAGCTTGGCACCGTTGGTGGTCTTGCCCGCGCCCTGCAGGCCGACGAGCATCACGACGCTCGGCGATTTTGAGGAGATGTTGAGCTTTTGATTTGCCCCGCCCATGAGCGAGCAGAGCTCCTCGTTGACGATCTTGATGACCATCTGGGCCGGCGAGAGAGACTCGAGCACATCGGCGCCGCTGGCGCGCTCGGTGACGGACTTGGTAAAGTCCTTGACCACCTTGTAGCTGACGTCTGCCTCCAGCAGGGCCATGCGCACCTCGCGCATCGCCTCCTTGACGTCGGCGGGGGTCAGACGGCCCTTACCGCGCAGACGCTTGAAGGCGGCGTTCAGTTTTTCCGATAAGCTTTCAAATGCCATGGTCTATCCTCTCTCCAACAGGGCCCCGAGCCCGTCCGAAAGCCTGTGGGCGAGCGTCTGCGCCTCCTCGCCGAGGGGGAGGGCGAGCAGCTTCTCCGCCGTCTCGCCGAGTCTCTCCAGCGCCCTTTGCGTCTCGGAAAAGCGGCGGATCAGCCCGGTCTTTTCCTCGATCTCCTCCAGCGAGGCGAGGGCGCGGCGGATGTTGTCCCATACGCCCTGACGCGAGATGCCGCACTGTTCGGCGATCTCGGCAAGGGAGAGGTCCTCGTTGAAGTGGAGCTCGCAGCACTCGCGCTGTTTGTCGGTCAGCAGCTCGCCGTAGAAGTCCAGCAGCAGGCTCTGCATATATCTGTCCTCCGCCACGCTGCCGCACCTCCCTGTCAAGCAAACCTTCTTTACAGCAGAGGCATTATAGCAGAGCCGGCTTCTTCTGTCAAGGCTTTTTTCTTGGCAGAGATGGCATGTATAAGAGCACCGCGGGCGGGAAAACTGGAATTATCCATTTTTATCTAATTTATCCCCCGACTCTGCGCGCCTGCGCCGGGCGGCGGGCGTGAAAGAGGCGTTTCATGGATATCGTATCGTCAAGACTGCATATCGACGAGGGGAAGCTTTTCGCCTACGCGGCGTCGGCGGCAAAGCTCATCGAACCGGATGCGGAAAGCGCGCCCGGCGCCGAGGCGAGAGCGCTGCGCGCAGACCGTCTCGCGCTGCGGCGCGCCCGCGCGGCGATGGCCGCGGCGGTCAGGAAGGGAGAGACGCCGACGGCGGCCGAGGAGTGGCTGCTCGACAACTATTATCTGATCGTGCGCGAGGGGAAGAGCGCGGCGGAGGCGCTGCGCAGCTGCGGCCCCCTCCGCAGCTGCGGAGGAGAAAGCCTCGTATTCGCACTCTGCCGCGCGCTGCTGCGCTCCGGCGGCGGAAAGCTGAACGAGGAGCGGCTCCGGATCTTTCTCGACGGCTTCCAGAGCGAGCGTGTCCTGATGCAGAGCGAGCTTTCGGCGCTCGGCGTCATGCTGCGCTGCGCGGTGATCGGGGCGATCGGCGAGGTCTGCCGCGCGCTCGCGCGCGGCGAGGAGGAGAGCTGCGCGGCGCTGCTCGCGGCGCTCTTCTCCGCGCTTCGGCTGCTGCCGCTGATGGATCTCGAGCGTCTTGTCGAGCGTGTGAACGTGCCGGGGCTGATCCTCGAGCAGGACGCGACGGGCGAGTATCCGCGCATGGACGCGCTGACAAAGCGGGACTATCTCCGGCGTGTCGCCGCGCTCGCGGCGGAGAAGGGCGTCTCCGAGCAGGACTGCGCCCGCGCGCTCATCGAGCGGCAGCGGCGCGAAGGGAAGCACGTCGGCTTTTTCCTCTATGAAGACATCGACAAGCGAGGCGGCGAGCTGTACATCGGTGCGACGCTGGCGCTCACGGCGGCGCTCACGCTGCTGATCGGCTTCCTCTGGGGCTGGTGGGCGGCGGCCCTGCTGCTCCCGGTTTCCGAGACCGTGGAGCACGCGGCCGAATTCCTGCTCTCGCGCCTGATCCGGCCGCGGCGTCTGCCGCGCATGGATATGCGGCAGGGGATCCCGCCCGAGGGGCGGACGATCTGCGTCCTTTCGGTTCTGCTCTCTTCTCCGGAGGCGGCGGAGAGGAGCGCGAAAAAACTTGAGCGGCTGTATCATGCGTGCGGCGGGGGGAAGCAGCGCGGGGCGCTCTCCTTCGGTCTGCTCGCCGACCTGCCCGAGGCCAACGAGGCGGAGACGGAAGGCGACGCCGCGGCGCTCGCCAAGGCGAAGGAGGCGATCGCGGCGCTCAACGAACGGCTCGGCGGCGGCTTTTGCCTGCTGACCAGACCGCGCAGCTTTGACGGCGAACGCTGGAGCGGCTCCGAGCGCAAGCGCGGCGCGCTCTGCGAGCTGGCGAGATTGCTGTGCGGCGAGGAGAGCGCGCTGCGCCTCGCGGGCGACGCCGCCTGTACGGAGGGCGCGCGCTTCATCCTGACGCTCGACGGCGACACGGAGATCTATCCCGGCGCGATAAGCGAGCTCATCGGCGCGGCGCTCCATCCGCTCAACCGGGCGCGCCTCGATCCGGCGCGCGGCGCGGTGACGGGAGGTCATGCGATCTTCCAGCCGCGGTTGAGCGTCACGCTCCCGAGCGCGACGGCCACAGATTTTGCGATCCTGTTTGCCGGGATCGGCGGAAGCGATCCCTACGGGACGCTCTGCGGCGAGCTCTACATGGACGCCTTCGGCTCCGGAGGCTTCAGCGGCAAGGGGCTGATCGACGCCGCGGCGCTGCTTGCCTGTACGGCGGAACGTTTTGACGGCAGGGGCGTGCTGTCGCACGACGCGCCGGAGGGCGCCTATCTGCGCGGCGCCCTGGTGAGCGACGAGGAGTTTTTCGATGCCTTCCCCGCCTCTCCGGCCGCCTACTATCGCCGGATGCGCCGCTGGGTGCGCGGCGACTGGCAGAATCTGCGCTTCCTGTTCGCGCGCGAGCTCCCGCCGATCGAGCGGCGGCGTTTTTTCGACAAGCTGCGGCGCAGCCTCGTCCCTGCCGCGACCCTGCTCGCGCTGCTCGCGGGCTTCTTTTTCCCGGCTCGGGCGGGAGCGGCGGCCGCGGCCGCCGCGCTGTGTCTGCTCTCGGAGCTGATCCCTGCGCTAACGGGAGAGCTGCGCTGCTTCCGCAGCAGACGCGCACGGCGCTGGACGCGGGTGATGACCGGGCTCGGCGGCGCGATCGCACGCAATTTCATGCGCCTGTGGCTGCTGCCGTGGGAAGCATGGATCTGTCTCGGCGCGGCGCTGACGGCGCTCTGGCGCATGTTCGTGTCGAAGCGGCGCCTGCTCGAATGGGAGACGGCGGCGCAAAGCGAGCTTCGCGGCGATTCGCTCGGCGGCTATGCCCGGGCGATGGCGCCGATCATCCCGCTCGCGCTCGCGGCGATGTGCTTTTCCGCGGCGGTGATCGGGCGAGCGGCCGGGTTGATGTGGCTGCTCTCGCCGGCCGCGCTCTGGGCGCTGTCCCTTCCCGCGTCGCGCGAGAGCGCGCTCAGCGCGCGTGACGCGGAATACCTGCGTGAGACGGCGGCGGAGCAATGGCGCTTTTTCTCCCGCTGGAGCACACGCGAGGACAACGGTCTGCCTCCGGACAACGTCCAGCTCCAACCGCTGCGCGGGGCGGCGCACAACGTCTCGCCGACGAATCTCGGCCTCGCGATGACGGCGGCGGTCGCGGCCGCCGATCTCTCGATCATCGGTGCGGAGGAGGCGCTTGCGCGTATCGGACGGATCGCGGACACGGCGGAGCGCATGGAACGCTACCGGGGACACTTCTACAACTGGTACGACACGCGCTCTCTCGCGGTGCTCCAGCCGGCCTTCGTTTCGACCGTTGACAGCGGCAATCTTTGCGCGGCGCTGCTCACGGCCGCGGCCTTCGCCGATGAAAACGGCCGGTGCGGACTTGCCGCCAGGCTGCGCGCGCTCGGGGAGAAAATGGATTTCTCCTTT
>CAMVJF010000028.1 GCA_947167725.1 uncultured Clostridia bacterium
GCGTTTCGATGCTGCGGATGTTGCGGCCCTCGCGGCCGATGATGCGGCCCTTCATTTCGTCGTTGGGGAGAGCGACGACGGAGACCGTGATCTCGCTGGCGTGGTCGGCGGCGCAGCGCTGGATGGCGGTGGCGATGATGTCCCTCGCGCGAGCGTCCGCTTCGTCCTTGTACTGGGCCTCGATCTCCTTGACCTTCATCGCCATCTCGTGCGTCACGTCGTCACGCACGTTGTCGATGAGGTAGGCCTTGGCCTCCTCGATGGAGAAGCCGGAGATCTTCTCGAGCATCTCGAGCTGACCCTTCTTGATCTGGGCGATCTCCTGCTGCTGGGCCTCGGCGGCCGCGATCTTGCTGCTGAGCGTCTCGCTCTTCTTCTCGATCGCGTCGGTCTTGCGGTCCAGGTTCTCTTCCTTCTGCTGCAGACGGCGTTCCTGCTTCTGCAGCTCGGCGCGGCGCGCCTTTTCCTCGCGCTCATATTCCGAGCGGCTTTTGTGTATTTCTTCCTTTGCCTCGACGAGAGCTTCTCTCTTCTTGCTCTCGGCGGTCTTGATAGCTTCGTTTATGATCCGTTTTGCCTCTTCTTCCGCGCTCTGGATCTCCCGCTCCGCGACCTTTTTACGGTACAGCGCGCCAAGCAGGAAGCCCAGGATCACCGCAGCGGCAATCAAAATCCATGCATACCAGGGCATCGTAAGTAAACACACCTCCATTCTCAAAAGAATTTTGCGGGGTGGTTTTTCAATTGTTTTAACGAAAGACAGACCATCAAGCGTATCTGTCGTGTCATAATTGAAAGCGGAGCGTGCGGCGAGCTCCCCTGCTCGTCCTATCACTCCATTTTGTTATTTTATCTCCTCCGCGGTATTATGTCAAGCAAATTGCGGAAAAGTTTTTTCATCCCCCGTCGCGGCGCAGCACGAGCCGTCCGTCCGAGGCCCCGGCCAGCAGGCAGTCGCCTTCCGCGGCCTCGCCGGAGAGGAGCATCTCCGCCGCCCGGTCTTCCAGCTGTCTCCGGATCTCGCGGCGCAGCGGGCGCGCGCCGTATTTGCCTCCGCCCTGCGCGGCGAGCAGGCGCACGGCCTCCTCGCTGACACGCAGCGTCAGGCCGAGCGCGCGGAAGCGCGCCTCCGCCTCGCCGATCAGCAGACGCGTGATCGCCGTGAGCTCCTCCGCGCCGAGGGCGCGGAAGATCACGGTCTCGTCGACGCGGCCGAGAAGCTCGGGGCGGAAGGTGGCGCGCAGCTCCGAGAGTACGCGCTCACGCACCTCCTCGTCCTCGGAGAACGCTGAAAAGCCGATCGCGCCGCGGTGTGCGGCGATCGTCTCGGCGCCGATGTTGGAGGTCATGACGATGAGCGTGTTGCGGAAGTCCACACGGCGGCCCGCCGCGTCGCTGAGCTGTCCCGCGTCAAGGATCTGCAGCAGGATGTCCCAGACATCCTCGTGCGCCTTCTCGATCTCGTCGAACAGCAGGACCGACCACGGGCGGCGGCGCACCTGCGCCGCGAGCTGACCGCCGTCCTCATAGCCGACGTAGCCCGGCGGCGAGCCGAGGATGCGGCTGACGGAGTGCTTTTCCATATACTCCGACATATCCAGGCGGATCAGCGCGGCGCCGTCGCCGTAGACCTCCTCGGCCAGCGCGCGGCAGAGCTCGGTCTTGCCTACGCCGCTCGGGCCGAGAAACAGGAAGCTGCCGACCGGGCGGCGCGGGTCGCCAAGGCCCACGCGGCTGCGCCGGATCGCGCGTGCCACCGCCTCCGCCGCCTCGTCCTGGCCGACGACGCGGCGCTTGAGCTTCTCCTCGAGCCGCAGCAGCGCGCCCTTTTCGTCGCGGCCCAGCGTGCTGAGCGGGATATCCGTCCACCGGGCGACGACATCCGCGACGGCCTCGGCGCCGAGCGTCGTCTCCGTGCCGGACAGGTGCGCCGCGGCGGCCGCCTCGTCGATGAGGTCGATGGCCTTGTCGGGCAAAAAGCGGTCCGGGAGATAGCGCACCGACAGAGAGCAGGCCGCCTCGAGTGCCTCGTCCGCGATGCGGACGCGGTGATGCCGCTCCAGCGCGGGACGGAGCGAGCGCAGCATGCGAAGACTTTGCTCGCGGTCCGGCTCCTCGACGCGCACAGGCTGGAAGCGCCGCTCGAGCGCGGCGTCCTTTTCGATATAGCGGCGGTACTCTTCCGGCGTCGTCGCTCCAATGACCTGCAGCTCGCCGCGGCCGAGCGCCGGCTTGAGGATATTCGCCGCGTCGATCGCGCCCTCGGCGCTGCCTGCTCCGACGAGCGTGTGCAGCTCGTCGATAAAGAGGATCACGTCGCCCGCGCGCTGTACCTCGCGCAGCACGTTCTTGACGCGCTCTTCAAAATCCCCACGGTACTTCGTTCCCGCCAGAAGCGAGGGGATGTCCAGCGAGCAAAGGCGTTTTTTTGAGAGCTCCTCCGTCGCGTCCCCGTGAGCCATCAGCAGCGCGAGGCCCTCGGCAACCGCCGTTTTCCCCACGCCCGGCTCGCCGACGAGAACGGGATTGTTCTTGGTGCGGCGCGAAAGGATCTGCATCGCACGGCGGATCTCATCCTCGCGGCAGACGACCGGATCGATCGCGCCGGAGAGGGCGAGGGCGGTGAGGTCGCGGCTGTATTGGTCGAGCGTGCGGGTCTCGGCGCGCTTTACCGCGCTCTGGCGAGGCGTTCCGGGCAGGGAGGCGCCGCGCGGCTCGCGAGTGGGTCCGAGCATGTCGACCAGGACGGAGAAGAGGCGCGAAGCGTCGACACCGCTCTCGCGCAGCAGGCGCAGCGCGCCGCAGTCCTCCTCGCGCAGCATCGCGAGGAGGATGTGCTCCGTGCCGATGCAGCCGCGGCTCATGCTCAGCGCCTCGCCGCCCGCCTTTTCCATCACGCGGCGCGCCTCGCAGCTGAGGCCCTGGGCGCTGCCGCCCGGGCAGCCCTCGCCCCGCGTCTCGCGCAGGCAGCGGCGGAGCTCCCCCTCCCGGACGCCGCAGCGCGACAGCGCCCGCGCGCCGAGCGAGTCCCGCTCCGAGAGGATGCCGAGCAGCAGATGCTCGCTGCCCACATAGCTGTGGCCGAGCGAGCAGGCCGCGGCGAGCGCGTTTTCGATCGCGCCCTCGGCCTTCTCGGTGAATCGTTCGTTGCTTTTCATGCTTCCGCTCCTCCCCGTCCGTGCCGGACAGGCGGCGCGGATACGCTCCATTATCCCCCGGCCGCGCCGATGAAAAGGGCGAAGAGTGACAGGGGCATCAAAATTATCGCCACATTTTCGGAATTGTTATCAGCTTATTCAAAATTAATAATTGATTTTTGACGAGCATGTGTTACAATGAGAACGCAAGAAGGTCCGGAAGGCCGGGCCGAAAAAGATACGGAGGTTACATACATGGCTTTTGTGATCACGGACGAGTGCCTGTCCTGCGGCACCTGCGCTGCGAACTGCCCCGCCGAAGCGATCGACATGGGCGATCTGCACTACGAAATCGATCCCGACAAGTGCGTTGAGTGCGGCACCTGCGCTGCGAATTGCCCCGCCGAGGCGATCGTCAGCGAGTAATCCTTCATCCCGTGAAGGGCAAACGCGGAGGCGTGGATGCGCCCCCGCGTTTTCTATTCTCTTTTCCGAGAGGTGATTCTGATGGCTGCGTTTCACGAGCTCTGGCCGGGCGGTCCCCTTTACGCCGACGCGGAGCATTTCCGTCTCGGGACGGACAGCCTGCTGCTCGCAGACTTCATCTCCCCGGGCGCGGCGCGGCGCGGCGTCGACCTCGGCTGCGGCGCGGGCGCGCTCTCGCTGCTGCTGCTCGCAAAGAGCTCCCGTCTGCATATGACGGGGCTGGAGCTGCTCGAGAGCGCGGCGCGGCGCGCGCGGGAAAACCTCGAAGCGAACGCGCTCACGGCGCGCGGCGAGATCGTATGCGGAGACATCCGCGCTGTGCGCTCGCTCTTTGCCGCAGGCTCCTTTGATCTCGTCGCGGCTAATCCGCCCTATTACCCGGCGCGAAGCGGCGCGATCTCCCCCGATCCGGACCGCGCGGCGGCGCGCGCGGAGCTCAGCTGCACGCTCGACGAGCTCTGCGAGGCGGCCGCCTTCCTCTGCCGCACGGGCGGGCGCTTCTGTCTCGTGCACAAGCCGGAGCGGCTCAGCGAGGTCTTCGTCGCACTGCACGAGCGCGCGCTTGAGCCCAAGCGGCTGCGCCTCGTCTGCCCCGCGCCGGGGCGCGCGCCGAATCTGGCGCTGATCGAGGCGCGGCGCGGCGGCGCGGGAGGGCTTTCGATCGAAGCGCCGCTGCTGCTCGCGGACGGCGAGGGCCGCGAGAGCGAGGAGCTCAGGCGGATCTCTCACCGGGCGTGAAAACGAGCCGGGCCGCCCCCACCGTACGGCGGGGCGGCCCGGCTACTTTTTTCATTTCCCGGTGCGGGCTCAAAGCATGGCTTTGAGCTTATTGATGCACTCGGGGCAGACATTCTTGCCCTTGTAATTGATGATATCCCTGCTTCCCTCGCAGAAGATGCAGGCAGGCTGGTACTTCTTGAGGATGATATTCTCCCCGTCGACGTAGATCTCCAGCGAGTCCCGCTCCGCAATATCAAGCGTCCGGCGCATCTCGATCGGGAGAACGATGCGCCCAAGCTCATCAACTTTCCTGACGATCCCTGTTGATTTCATAAAAAACTCCTTCCTTGCGCTGCACTCCGGCGGGATTATTATATCACAGCCTGCAAAAACTGCAAGATTTTTCGTGCTGTTCATATAAAATTTAACAAATAACCACTTTTCTTCAAGAATTTCAAGTATTTATTCTCCGTTTCCCGTGTGAGAGGGCGCTCTTGGCTTTTCCGGCGCGCTGTGATAAAATAGGATATCCTCTATTGTCGGAGCAGGAGTCACGTTATGAAAAAAATCTTCGGGAATTCGACGCCGAAGGATCTGGCCTTCGATCTGCTTTTCACGGTGCTCGGCACCGCGCTCGTCGGCTTCGCGCTGGCGATGTTCACGATCCCCAACGACATCGCCCCCGGCGGCGTGTCCGGTCTTGCGACCGCGCTCGCCTTTATCACGCCGATCCACGTCAGCGTCTGGACGCTGATGATGAACATTCCGCTGATGATCGCCGCGTGGCGGCGGCTCGGCGCACGCGCCATCTTTTTCACGCTGATCTCCACGGTGCTCCTCTCGTTCTTTATCGAGATCGGCACGCTGTATCTGCCGCAATACCGCAGCAACGTCCTCGTCGCCTCGCTGATGGGCGGCGTGGTCAGCGGGCTGGGTATGGGAATGCTCTTCATCCGCGGCGTGAGCACCGGCGGGACCGACCTGCTGGCGCTGATCCTCAAGAAGCTGCTGCCCAACGTGCCCACCGGGACGCTGCTGATGTTCGTCGACGCGGCGGTCGTCGTCGCCGCGACGCTGATCTTCCGTGATTTCGACGTGGCGATCTACTCGGCGATCACGATCTTCACGACCTCCAAGGTGATCGATACGATCACGCAGGGCGTCGACTACGCCAAAGTCATCTACACCGTCACCGAGCGCGGCGACGAGGTCGTGCGCACGCTCAACGCGTTCACCGACCGCGGCACGACGCTGATCCCCGCCGTCGGCGGATACACGGGCGGGGGCAAGCAGATCGTCATGACCGTGACCAAGCGCAGCGTGCTCGCCCAGACCCTGCGGCTCATCCGGCAGGCCGATCCGAAGGCCTTCACCTTCGTGGTCGATTCCACGGAGGTCCACGGCGAGGGCTTCCGCGCCGATTAGTGTCCGGACGCCGGATATGAAAAAACCACCCGCTCCTGTGTGGGAGCGGGTGGTTTTTCGTCTCTCAGCGGACGTCCTCGACCACGCGGGTCGGGGCCTTCTCCAGGATCTCGGGGTGCTGGAAGATGTAGCGGTAGGCCTGGAGGAACTGGGCGTAATAGTGGCCGTCGGCGATGCGCTCGTCCAGGACGAACTTGCAGTCCACGTACTTGTTGTCGTCGACCTTGCCCCGGCGGTTGATCTCATAGGCGTGGCGCCTCGCGCCGAAGGCGATGAAGACCGGCAGCGTGCCGAAGTTGTAGATATGATGGAAGACCGGGCCGATGCGCAGCGAGCCCAGGTCGGTGATGATCATCGAGCCGTGGAAGGGGCTGGCCTCGATAAGCGAGTCGGGGATCAGGCCGAAGTAGTCGAGCATGCGCAGAAAGGCGATCGCCAGACGCAGCAGGAAGCGCGGCGCCTTCGTCAGCGCCTCGGCCACCTCCTCGGTGTTGTTTTCCTCGTCGCTGGTCTTGATCTCCTCGATCTTCTCATTGAGCTTGCGATAGACGTCGAAGACCGTGTCGGTCGGCTGGAAATGGACCTTGATCGTCGTCTCGCTCGCCTCGACAGAGAGGGAGCGCTTCACCGCCATGACGACCGTGATGTCGTCGTGCGCGTAGATCCGGCGGCCCGCGATGAAGCGGTTGATGCCCGGGAGCATCGAGATGCAGCGGATATGCGCGGCGATCAGAAAATGCAGCAGACCGATGCCCTTGTAGCCCTCGACGCGCCAGCGGCGCATCGTGCGGTCCGCCTCCGAGACCTCGAAGCTCTCGTCATAAAGGATGAACGCATCGTTGCGCGTGGGCATGATGTAGGGGATGAATTTCGAAAAGGCCGGCAGGCTGCGTAGCAGACGGCCGTCTCTTCTGTCGCCGGCGCGGCGTCTTGTCTTGCTCATTTGGGTCCTCCATTACTGATGATAAAATTCCAGATAACAGTAAACTGTTTTTTTCCCGCTTTGTCAACTTAATTTTTCCCCGCCGCTTCCCTGAGCGCCGTGAGAAAGGCGAAGGGCACGTTCAGTCCGCCCTTGCCGTCGCCGAGGCGGATGTCCCGCTTGTTCGCGCCGTGGAAGTCGCTGCCGCCGGTCTTGACGAGGCCGTATTCCTCCGCGAGCGCCTCGAGATAGGCGCTCATGGCGGCGTCGTAGCCGGAGTAGCGGCACTCCATGCCGCGCAGGCCGCTCGCCATGCAGTGCTCGATCAGCTCGCGCAGGGAGGCGTCGTCGCGCTTGTACTGGAAGGGGTGCGCCAGCACGGGCACGCCGCCCGCGCTGCGGATCAGCTCGATCGATCGCTCGATGGGCAGAAAGCTGCGCCCCTGGTAGTATTTCCGTCCCTTCTCGACATAGAGATCGAAGGCCTCGCGCATGTCGCGCGCCAGGCCGCGCTCGATGAGCAGCTCGGCGAAATGCGGCCGGCCGATGACCTCGCCGAAGCGTGCGCGCATCTCGGCGTAGTCCACGTCGATGCCGTCGGCGCGCATCAGCGCGCACATCTTCTCATTGCGCTCGTCGCGGTCGTGCACGATCCATTCGAGCACCTCGCGCAGCGCGGGGCTGTCCACGTCGACGTAATAGCCCAGGATATGGACCGCGCCGCCGTATTTCGTGCTGATCTCGATGCCGGGGACGACCTCGACGCCGCATTTCTCCCCCTCGGCCGCCGCCTCGCGGCAGCCGGAGCAGGTGTCGTGGTCGGTCACGGCGATCGCCGCAAGACCGATCGCCGCGGCCTCGCGCACAGCCTCGGCGGGCGTGAAGGTGCCGTCGGAGGCGGTGGTATGAACATGTAGGTCGATCCGGCGCATCTTATCCTCTGATCCTCCGCATGATGGCTCTCGCCCGGTCATAGATCCGCTCGGCACTCTCGCCGACGAAGAACTCGCCGCGCTCGTAGCGCACGACGCCCTCGATCATGGTCAGGCGCACGTTTTCCTTGGACCCCGCGTAGACGATGTTTTTCACGATGTTGTTCTCCGGCTGCATGTTCGGGCGCTTGAGGTCGAGCACGACGAGGTCTGCGCGCATGCCGGGTGCGACGTCGCGGCAGTCCTCGAGCCCCATCGCGCGCGCGCCGCCGACGCAGGCCATCTCCAGCACCGCGTCCGCCGGACAGGCCGCGGCGTCGCTCTCCGTGACCTTCTGGAGGGCGGAGACGAGGTACATCTCGCGGAACATGTCGAGGGCGTTGTTCGAGCCCGCGCTGTCGGTCCCGATCGCGAGGGGCACGCCCGCGAGGCGCATCCGCTCGATCGGCGCGATGCCGCTGGCGAGCTTGAGATTCGACGAGGGGCAGGTCACCGCCCACAGCCCCCTGTGGGCAAAGAGGGCGACGTCCTCGTCGCTCATCCAGACGCAGTGGTAGCCGCCGCCGCCGTAACGGAAGAAGCCGAGGCGGTCGAGCAGTTGCGGCGGCGTGAGCCCGTAGCGCTCCACGCAGCCCTCCGTCTCGCTCTTCGTCTCGCACAGATGCGTGAAGCAGGGCGCCTTATACTTCTCCGCAAGGGAGGCGAGGTATTCCATGCGCCCGAGCGAGGTGGTGTACTCGCCGTGGATGCCGAGGACGTAGGAGATCAGCGGGTGGAGAGAATTGAAGCGCAGATACTCGCGCTCGATATTCTCCACATCCTTGTCGAAGTCGTTCAGCGCCGAGCAGAACACCGAGCGGAAGCCGCAGTCGATGTTCGCCCGGGCGTTGGCCTCGTTCTCAAAGTACATGTCGAAGCTCGCCGTGACGCCGGAGGAGAGATATTCGAGGATGCCCAGGCGCGTGAGATCATAGACCTCCTCCGCGCCGAGCTTCGCCTCGTTGGGCCAGACCTGCTCGGTCAGCCATCTGTCGAGCGGCATATCGTCGGCCAGGGAGCGAAGGAAGCACATGGCCGTGTGCGTGTGGGCATCCTTGAAGCCCGGCAGCAGCAGATCGCCGCCGAGGTCGATCTCCCGCTCGAAGGCGGGCCTGTCCTCCCGCGCCGGACCGACGTAGCTGATCACGCCGCCGTCCGTCCAGACCTCGTCCGCCGTAAGGCGCGCCCCGCCCTCGAAGCGCAGGGTCTTTCCATTGTAAAATCGTATCATGGCGTTTCCTCCGAAATCAGCTCCGGCGTCCGGATGTCGGGGCTTATATCCTGCCGCACATCTCGTCGTGCGCCGCGAGCTCGGCCGCGTCGTCGAGCGGCGCGAGCTCGGCGCGGCCGTATTTGCGCTCGAGCGCCGCGGCGAGCAGCAGGTCGCAGAAGGCGGGGTTCTTCGGCAGCAGGGGGCCGTGGCTGTAAGTGCCGAAGACGTTTTTGAAGTGCGCGCCCTCGGTGCCGTCCTCGCCGTTGTTGCCGCAGCCCGCGAGCACCCTGCCCAGCGGGGCGAGGGAAGGGCCGAGATAGGTCCGGCCGCTGTGGTTCTCGAAGCCGACGACCACGCTGCCGCCCGCCTCGGGCGTACATTCGAATTTGTAGTTGCCGATCATGCGCTTTTTGCCGCCGATCGTCTTGAGGTCCAGCGCGCCGATGAAATCGCAGCGCTGGCCGTCGTAGGTCTCATAATAGTGGCCCGTCAGCTGGTAGCCGCCGCAGATCGTCAGGAAAACGACGCCGTCCCCGATCGCCGCGAGGATCTCGCGGTCGCGGCCGCGGTGCAGGTCCTCGAGCAGGACCTGCTGCTCGAAATCCTGGCCGCCGCCGATGAACACGAGGTCGAAGCCGGAAAGCGTGCCCGTCGAGCCGATGGGCATCTTCACGATCTCCGCGCCGAGGCCGCGCCAGAGCAGGCGCCGCTTCATGCAGAGGATGTTGCCGCCGTCGCCGTAAAGGTTGAGGACGTCGGGATAGAGATGGCAGATCTTCAGTTCCATGGTTTCCTCCCCCCTTACTCCCAGAACTCCGCGCCGCCGCAGTGGCGGATCATCACCTCGCGCAGCTCGAGCATCGCCGTGTAGGTCGGCATGAGATAGACCTCGCGGTCCTGCTTCTCCAGCGCGCTGAGCAGCGTCTCATAGTCGCGCTCGACGCAGATCGCGCCGTCCGGGATGCCGGCGTATTTGACGCGCACGCGCATGTCCAGCGCGCGGTCGCCCGAGACGAACACCTTCTCGATGCGCCCGGCGATCGCGTTGAGCCGCTCGAATTCCGCGTCCCAGATCCAGGAGACGTCCGTGCCGTCGGCGGCGCGGTCGTTGAGACAGAGCACGAGCACGAAGCGCTCCTTCACGTTCTCAAGGAAATCGAGGACCTGGTTGCAGCCCGCCGGATTCTTCACGAGCATCATCTTCGCCCCGACGGAGCCGAGACGGAACTGCTCCATGCGGCCGAAGCCGCACTTGAACTCGCCCAGCGCGCGGATCGCCTCGGCCGCGCCGACGCCCGTCTCCATGGCGGCCGCCAGCGCGCCGACGGCGTTGTAGACGTTGTAGAGCGCGGGAAGATTGATCTCCGCGAGCTGCCGCTCGCCCCGGATCGAGAGCGCGGCGCTCGTGCCGTCGGGGCGCTGCTCGATCACGTCCGTCACGGCGTAGTCCGCCGCGTGGCGGCGATAGCCGCACTTCGGGCAGCGGAAGCCGCCGAGGTGGCCGTAGCTGATATAGTCGTATTCGTATTCCGCCTTGCAGCGGATGCAGTGCGGCGCGTCGGAAAGCTCGGCCTTCGCGCGCGAGGGCACCGCCCCCTGCTCGAGGCCGAACCAGACCGCGCGGTTGGGCAGGCTCAGCGCCAGGGAGGAGCACAGCGAACAGTCCGCGTTGAGGCACATGGTCGCCTCCGGGACCGAGGCGAGCGCGCGCCGGATGTTCTCGAGCGTGTGCGTGACCTCGCCGTAGCGGTCGAGCTGGTCGCGGAAGAGGTTCGTCACCACGACCAGCTCGGGCTTGAGCTGCGGGAAGACCTTGACGGCGGCGGCCTCGTCGCACTCGATGATCGCCCAGGCCTTGCGCGGCTTGCCGAGCAGCGTGCTGTTCATCACGAACTCGGTCGTGATGCCGTCGATCAGGTTCGCGCCGCTGCGGTTCGCAAGCGTGTCGCGCCCCGCCTCAGCAAAGGCCTGCTCGAGGATGCGGGAGCTCGTCGTCTTGCCGTTTGTGCCGGTGACGGCGACGGTGCGGACCTCCTTCGACAGGCGCGCGAGAAGATCCGGGCAGAGCTTGAGCGCCCAGCGGCCGGGCATGGCCGTGCCGCCGCGGTGCAGCACGCGCGAGACGCCGCGCAGCAGACGGCACAGAAGAATGGCGAGGATGGCTTTGAGATTCATATCATACGCTCCGTATCAGAGATTGTTTACTATTATAGAGTCTGACAAGTTATTATATCACCTGCGTCTGTTCAGGGCAAGAACATTGCGGAAGAGTTTTCCGTTTCCGGGGATGAGCAGGAAAAAAACGCGAAGGCCGGGACGGAACGAAAGGTCCCGCCCCGGCCTTTGTTTTCGGCAGGGTCTTACTGCTTGCTCTTGATATAGGCGTCGATCGACTTCGCGCCGGCCTTGCCCGCGCCCATGGCCAGGATGACGGTCGCGCTGCCGGTGACGGCGTCGCCGCCGGCGAATACGCCCTCGCGCGCGGTCACGCCGCCCTCGTCCGCCTCGATGCCGCCCTTCTTCGTGAAGGTCAGGCCCTTGGTCGTGTTGCGGATCAGGGGGTTCGGGCTCGTGCCGATGGCGATGATCACCGTGTCGACGTCGAGCACCCAGTTGCTGCCCTCGACCGCGACCGGCTTGCGGCGGCCCTTCTCGTCGGGCTCGCCCAGCTCCTGGCGTACGAGCTCGATGCCCGTGACGTGCCCGTCCTCGCCGCCGTGGATCGCGACGGGGTTGTTCAGCAGGTTGAACTCGATGCCCTCGGCCTCGGCGTGCTCGACCTCCTCCTTGCGGGCGGGGAGCTCGTCGCGGCCGCGGCGGTAGCAGATGTAGACATGCTCCGCGCCGAGACGCTTGGCCACGCGGGCCGCGTCCATCGCAACGTTGCCCGCGCCCACGACCGCCACGCGGCCGAAACGCTTGATCGGCGTGTCGTAGTCGTCACGGTATGCCTTCATCAGGTTGACGCGCGTGAGCAGCTCGTTGGCGGAATAGACGCCCAGGAGGTTCTCACCCGGGATGTGCAGGAACTGCGGCAGACCGGCGCCGGAGCCGATGAACACCGCCTCGAAGCCGTCCTCGAATAGCTCGTCCACAGTCTCGGACTTGCCGACGATGGCGTTGTTGATGATCTTCACGCCCATGGCCTTGAGGTTTTCGATCTCGGCGGCCACGATCTCCTTGGGCAGACGAAACTGCGGGATACCATAGACCAGTACGCCGCCGGATTTGTGGAAGGCCTCGAAGATCGTCACGTCATAGCCGAGCTTGCGCAAATCGCCCGCGCAGGTCAGACCGGCGGGGCCGGAGCCGACGATCGCGATGCGGTGGCCGTTGGACTTCGGGACCTTGACGGCGTCCTTCTTCTCCTTGTTCATGTGGTAGTCCGCCACGAAGCGCTCGAGACGGCCGATGCCGACGCTCTCGCCCTTGATGGCGCGGACACACTTGGACTCGCACTGCTTCTCCTGCGGGCAGACGCGGCCGCAGACCGCGGGCAGGGAGCTGGTGGGGGGGCACGCCCCGGGGGCCGGGACAACGCGGCCGGCGCCGCCACTCCCCCAGAACTGCAGGGCGCCGTGCGGGCAGGGAGTTGGTGGAGGTGATGATCTCGTAGGCCGCGTCAAAATCGCCCTCGGCGACCTTGGCGATGAACTCCGGGATGCGGACCGAGACGGGGCAGCCGGTGCGGCAGCGGGGCTCGCGGCAGTTGAGGCAGCGCTTGGCCTCGTCGATCGCGGCCTCCGGGCCGTAGCCCAGGGCGACCTCCTCGAAGTTGCCGGCGCGGACGATCGGATCCTGCTCGGGCATCGGGTTCTTTTCCATCTTCATGTTAGCCATTTCTCTTCCCTCCCGTCATGTTGCAGATGTGCTTGGCAGCCTCGTCCTGCTCGTCCTTGTAGAAGGCCGCGCGCTTGA
>CAMVJF010000029.1 GCA_947167725.1 uncultured Clostridia bacterium
GACATCCTCGTGTCCTCCAATCTCGAAAGGCTGCTGTTTTCCGTCTCCGGAGGAGACGCGGCGCTGGTGCGAAAATGCATGGAAGAGCTTGCGCGCGAAGGCTTCTACCGCTTCCCGGAGGCGCTCATGGAGAAGCTGCGGGAGGACTTTTCGGCCTATTGCTGCCCGAGCGGCGCGTGCGCGGATACGATCGGGCGTCTGTGGCGGGAGCATGGCTATCTCTGCGATACGCACACGGCCGTGGCCGTTTTCGCCGCGGAGGCATATAAAAAAGAGCGCCGTTCCCGTGCGCCGCTCGTGATCCTGTCGACCGCCTCGCCCTTCAAGTTCCCGGCCGCGGTGCTGCGCGCGATCGGCGGCAAGGCCGAGGGAGACGAGTTCGCGCAGATGGACGAGCTCTCGCGGCTCACCGCTCTGCCGCTCCCGCGCGGACTCGCCGGTCTGCGCGGCCGCCGCGAGCTTCACCGGGACGTGATCGAGGTCGGGGACATGATCCCCTATATCATCCGTAAACTGAACGAGGAGGAATAACATGATCGTACGGGTTCCTGCCAGCAGTGCGAATCTCGGTCCCGGCTTTGACAGCTTCGGGATCGCCTGGCAGCTCTATAACGAGATCGACTTTCAGATCGCCGAGGAGACGGCGATCTCCGGCTGCCCCGAGGCCTTCCGCAATGAACAGAACCTCGCCTGCAGGGCCTACCGTCTGGCGCTCGAGCGCTGCGGCGTCCGCGAGCAGGACGTCGCGATCCGCTTCGGCCGCACGAATATCCCCGTGTCCCGCGGGCTGGGCTCCTCTGCGGCGCTGATCGCCGCGGGCGTCTCGGCCGCCAACGTGCTGCACGATCTGGGGCTCTCGCGCGAGGAGCTGTTTTTGCTCGCGACTGAGGTGGAGGGCCATCCGGACAACGTCGCGGCCGCGCTGTACGGCGGGCTGAGCGTTTCGGCGCTGGTCGGCGGGCGAGCGGTGACGCGGCGCTTTCCGATCAGCGAAAGGCTGCGTTTCGCGGCGCTGATCCCGCCCTTCGAGCTCTCGACCGCGCTGGCGCGCAGCGTTCTGCCCGAAGCGGTGACGCGCGCCGACGCCGTTTTCAACGTCTCGCACGGGGCGCTGCTGCTGCGCGCGCTCGCCGACGGCGACGGGGAGCTGCTCGCCTTCGCAATGGACGACCGGATCCACCAGCCCTACCGCTCGCGGCTGATCGACGGCTTCCGCACCGCGCGGACCGAGGCGCAGGAGTGCGGGGCGCTGGGCTTCTGCATCTCCGGCGCGGGCTCGACGCTGCTGTGCGTGGCCGACCGTCCCGATTTCCCCGCACGCATGGAGACCGCACTGTCGATGGCGCTGCCCGGGTGGGAGTTGCGCGAGCTGACGCCCGATCTCAACGGCGCGATGATCGCGGCGAATTGAGCGGGAGCGGAGGAGAAGAGCGGAAGAGAACGAACAATCCCTCCGGCATGAACAATCCCTCCGGCGCTGCGCGCCGCCTCCCTTTGCGCAAGGGAGGCTTTGGGGGGGCGGAATGGGCGTCGGCTTCCCCTGCGGGAAAATGCCGGTGAGAGTGGAAGGGGGCGGCAGGTCGGCAGACCGGCGGCAGGGGCAAGCCCCTCCCCTACACGAGAAAAAGGAAACGCAACAAAAAAGAGCTGTGAAAGCGAAGGCTTTCACAGCTCTTTTGGTTTCTGTGCCGTTCAGGGCTTTTGTTCCAGCTCGGAGAGGAGTTCGCGGTCGTGCAGGCGGACGGCGAGCACGTCGACCGCGAAGCAGACGACCAGCAGCAGGAGCATCAGCGGGGTCCACTTGTCGATCAGCACCATCGGCAGACGCATATCCTCGGTGAGGAGGAAGGCCACGAGGGCGAGGATCGTCGTCACGGTCTCGCCGCCGACGCCGAGGCGGAAGCGCCTGCGGAAGGACCTGACCTTATCCGCAAAGGAGGGCTGCTCCCCAGCGAGCTTGTCAAGGGCAGCCGGACGGCCGAATTTATGCTTCCAATGGAAGACGGGCGCGAGGATACCGGCCGTGAGGAGCAGACAGATCAGGTTGACAAGCGCCCAGCACCTGTCGCCGTAGCTGCTGCCTGTGGGCTTGAAGAAGGCGCCGAGGGGCGGCTCGGGCTCGTCGATGCTCTCTCCTCCGACGGGGACGGGCTTGTTCTCCTCGACGATCGTGAAGTCCGCGGGGTGGTACACGACGTTGTAGCTGCCGTTGTGCTGGACGGCGTCGCCGGAGGCGACGATCGCGTCCTCATAGATACCGACCGCCTCGTCCGTGCCAGCGCCGGGGCGCGTCACGGTATATTCGATCGTGTCGTTCCCGACGAGCCCCTCCACGGTCGCCGTGAAGGCCGGATCGTCCGTGCCGGCGGTCTTGCCCGCGTCGACGGCCGTGACGACCACAAGGCGCGGGATGATGCGGATCTCGGTGTAGGCGCTGACGCTCTCCATGCCGGGATAGCTCGCGCGGACGAGCAGCGTCGTCGAGCCGTTGACGTCGCGAACACGCGGAGCCTTGCGCGTCCAGGTCTTGCCGCCGTCGACACTGTATTCGACCGTGGCGCCGGTGAGGTTCACGTTGACGGTGACGCCGTGCTCCTGGCCGTCGTAGACGCCCTCGTAGCGGGAGACGCGCAGCGTCAGCGCGCCGCTCTGCGTCTCGCTCATGTCGCGCGGGGTCATCACCGCGTAGACGACGAGGCGGCCGTCGGTATCGGCGGAGGCGCAGGTGGAAAAGGCCACGATCTTGCTCGAATCGTTCGCAACGCCCGCGCGGTAGATGATCGGCGAGGCGCTCTCGATAAAGTCGATCACCTGCGCGGCGGTCTTGCCGGAGACGTAATAGACGCCCGCCTCATAGGCGTTGGTACGCAGGACGGCGAAGGTGGTCAGATCGTAGACGCCGGAGGAGGTGACGATCACGCCCTCTCGATGGGCGTCGAAGTAGCTCTCCTTCGTGAACTTGTCGAGCGAGCCGAACATGGCGCCGTTGTCCATGTGGTGGCCGTAGAGCAGGTTATAGCTGTCGGCAAAGCCGCCGCTGTTGGCCGAAGCGAGATAGATCGCGCCGGTGAGGGAGCTGCGGCCGTAGATGTCGTGCGAGGCATAATACAGATCGTCCGGGCCCTGCATGACGGCGTAGTCGATGCTGGTCTCATACATCGTCAGCCACGCGCGGTAGTCCGCGGTCACGGCGGAGAGCGTATCCCCGCCCGCGAGGGGGGCGGCACCCTCGTCGAGGATTTCCGGCTTATACTGGAGAAGATCCCAGGCGTTGGAGGCGGCGGCGTTCTGGGTATAGAAGCTGTCGTAAAGGACGTAGCCGGAATACAGGATCAGCGCGGCGGCAAGCACACCGGCCATCAGGGACACGAAGCTGCTGCCCGCGGCACGGGCAATGTTGAGGATATTGACGACGCGGCTCTTTTCCGGAGCCATGCGGGGTCTGGGTTTGTTGAAGATATCGGGTTTCGCTCTTTTGACGACTGCCATGCTTTCCGCCTCCTTTCCCAAAAGAATCAAGGGTCTGTCTGTTTTCCGCGCTCAGTATACGGCGCGCAGCGTCAACACAAGCGTCAATAAAAGTATAAACACTGCGCGAATCGAAAAATTCCTTTGATCACGGCCCTCACAACGCGTTGCGTCGAACGACGGTGATCACCGTGCCGAGGATCTCGCTCTTGTCCACGGGGCCGAAATAACGCGAATCCGCGCCGCCCGCACGGCGGTCGGCCAGGACGAAGCACTCGCCCTCGCCCAGTTTGAGCGGGTATTCGGTGAAGCCCTCATAGCGGGCCGTCGCGAAAAAGATGTTCGGCTCGATCGCGACGTTGCCGTTGATCCTGAGCTGTTCGGCGTCCGTGATCTCCACGACGTCGCCCGAGGCGGCGACGACGCGGCAGATGAAGAGGTGTTTCTTCGGATCGTCGGGCGTCGCTTTCTCAATGACGATAATGTCCTGAGCGCGCACGTCCTTATCCAGACGGTAGAAGAGCACGAGGTCTCCCGCGTCGAGACGCGGGCTCATGTCGCCGTTCGGCATGTGGGTAATGCCGACGATCTGGAAAAAGAGCAGCCAGATCACGAACAGCAGGGCCGCGAAACGGATGAGCAGGCCCTGATATTCTCTGACACCGCGCTCGGAGCGGCGAAGCTGCTTTTGCAGCTTGTCTTCCCGCGTCTCGGGGAGCTCCGGGCTCTGCCCGGGCTCGGCGGCGCGCGGCGCGCTGTTTTCTTCGTTCATACGGCTTGCTCCTTTCCACGGTGTTTCGCCTGTACCCGGCAGCCCACGGCGCGCCCTCGCTTCGGGAAGCGGGGGCGCATCGTCGGCTGTCGGAGGCTCCGTCCGGGATATGTTCGGGGCGGCTCCGCGGCGCGCGGGGCCGCCCCATAACGGCTGTGTTTCAAGCTCTCCCAGTGGGGAGAGGCGGGGCGTCAGGCCTCTTCCTCAGTCCTGCGCTTGCGGGACAGGGCGAAGACCACGATGCCCGCGGCGAGCATCAGGACGTAGGGCGCGACACGCAGCACGACGCCGGTCGGGGAGATGATCATCATGTCGTTGGTCACCTCGACGGTCTTGTCAGCCTCGGAGCCCGCGGTCTGGGCAGAGACTGCGATCGTACCGGTCGTGGAGTTGCCGCTCGTGACCGCCTCGGCGTCCTCGATGTTGGTATCGGCGCCGGCGGTCGTTACGGCATAGGTGGTGCCGGCGACGTCGTTCCTCTCGACGATGGCGACGGCCGTTCCCATCGGGATGCCGGTGTAGGTGACGGAAGCGCCGTCGGCAATCTGCGGATTGGTTGCGGCAAAGCTCGCGATCGCAGCGGCGTCAGCCTGGGCGAGCGTCGCGTTGGCGGTCGCCGTCACGATGGGCTTGACCGCGCCGGTCACGCTGGCGTTCGTGAAGGTGACCGTGAAGGGGAACTTATGATGGGTGTTCTTGATGTAGGCGTCGTTTGCGACCGTCTTGGAGACGGTCAGATTGAAGGTATGGTACTGGTCCGCGGTCTTGGCATTGTCGCCGGTCGTGGCGACGAAGCCCTCGGTCTTGGCGGTCGCGGTCGTGACGGCGGCATCGGCGTCCATCAGAACGTAGCCGTAGATGCCGTCGTCCTTGACATAGACGTCGAGCCAGCGCTCGTTGGAGATCTCGCCGTCGACCACGCCGGCGGCCGTGTAGGCGGCGGGAGTGATGTTCTCGGTGATCTTGTAGCGGTAGACGCCCGCACGCGGAAATTCAACGTCGTTGAAGTTGATCTCGATGGACTTGCGGTTGGCGGTGCCGGCGGCGGAGGCGCCGACGGTCTCGTCCGGGGACCAGGAAACGGTCTCCGTGATGGTCGGGCTGCCCACGCCGGCATAGGTCTTGACCTGTACGCCGGCAGCGTCGGTGACGTCCTTGTCGGCCGAGCCGGCGGTGATGGCGTAGCCGTAGGAAACGGTCGGCGCGTTGACGGAAGCGGCGCTGGGATTGAACACCGTCAGTTCCTTGAAGATGATGACCGAGCTGCCGACAAGCGTGGGCGTTTCGGGGGGCGTCGCGGTGCTGTCGAACTCACCGATCTGTCCTTCTTCTCCCTCCATGCTCGCGATGGGTACGGTCGCGAAGACGGGGGCGCTGAGGCTCAGGATGAGAACAAGCGTGAGGAGCAGGGCTCCGAGCTTTTTGATGTTCTTCATGGGGTTTTCTCCTTTCGGGCTATTCAAATTGTTTTTTCTCTTTCATCGGCTCTCGCCTGAATCTGGTGCTATCATAGCAGGGGGGATATCAATAAAACCGTCAAAGAAAATCAGTTCTGCGCATTTTTTAGTGATTTTTTTGATTCTTTTGATGCGAGGCGGCCTGCCCGGCGGCAAAGCGCCGGACAAGCCCTCGTTTTCACGGCCGAAAGGCCGTCAGGCGAGAGGAGAACTCCTCAGGTCTCGTCTTCGCGTCTGCGTCTGCGGCGCAGGACGGGGAGCAGGGCGAGGCCCAGCGCCAGCATCAGAGCGAAGGGAAGGACGTCGCTGCGATAGCCGGTGGGCGCGATATACGCCGCGCCGGTGTTGGTGAAGACGACCGTCGCGCTGTTGGCTTCGCCTCCCGTGTAGCCGTTTTTCTCCGGTGTAAAGCCGTCCCGCGTGCCGAACCGCGATACAAAGGTGAAGCTGCGTGCCGAATCGCTTATGGCCGGCCGATCGTTGTCATTGTCAAGATTTTCGCTGATCACCGGCATCCCGACGGTCGTCTCATAACCCGTATGGCTCTCCTGCGTGACCGTCAGACTGTATTTGTAATCCGACACAAAGTTCAAATAGGTGTTCTTGTTGCAGTAGATCACGTCGCCGGTCTTGATCACATCCCCGTTCCGGTCGATCACATCGATCCTGACGGCGTAGGCTCCTCCCCAGTTGGTAATGTACGATACCGTGACAAGGACCGTATACTGCTGGCCGTTTTTCAGCGGCGTCGTTACGCTGCCCCATCTCCGGTTCGGTACGCCCACGCTGTTGGTGTTGTCGGTGCCCAGTTTACCGTATACCAATTCGTCATGTACGGCAATGGTATACAGGAATTCCTCGTTCGCATTGCCGTTCACGACCCGGTTCTCGATCGTGAAGGTAAAGGTCTGGGGAGCACGCTTCGTCCACGAGGTGACCAGCTCCGTATCCGCCGTTATACGCCCGGAGAAATCAAACGCATAGGTCACAAGATTGGCATCCGACGGCTCTTTGGTATTGTACCTGTAGGAATCCGTCGCCTCGTTCTTCAGCAGCCACTTGATAAAGTACCAATCGGACTTGTCGCTGTTCGGCGATGGATCGCTCGGTTTCGGCACTCTGTCTCCCTTCGCCAGGGTATACGTGACATAGCGCAGGTCTTCGCTGCTGCGATAGAAGACCTCAGGCGCCCAGGTCGATTCCGTTTCCGGTCCGTTCCATGTGTGAAGCTTGACTGAGCTCGCATTGACGTTGCCGGAATAGACCATATTGAATTTCACCGTCACCGTGTCGGACCAGACGGCGTAGAGCGTATCGTCGCAGGGAGGAGGATCGCCGAAGTCCCAAAGGTAGTCGCTGCGCACCCTGTCGAGCACCGTCTCGCCCGCCGCTGGGACGATCTGCGTCCCGCCCCAGGTCACCGGCCCGGCGGAGCTGAAGTCCGTGTGGGCGGCAACGTCGGCGTTCGTCGTCCAGCCGAGGAAGATCTTGCCGGACAGGGTCGGGTCGGCAGGTTCGTACACGCCGCCGCGGCGGACGATGGTATCCTCGAAGATGTAATACTGCTGATCGTCGTAGCGCTCAAAGTCGGGAGAGCTCTCCTGCCACTGGCCGCCGTTCGTATCGAACAGCACCGTGGGGATCGATTCCTCCGTATAGGTGACGATAATGCCGTCCCTGTCAAGCTGCAGGACGCCGGTATAGGTCGCCTCCGCGTCGGCGAGCACTCCCTCGCTGCCGGTCCCGTAGGGATCCTCGTCCCCAAACCTGCCGGCGACGCTCAGCTTGTAGCGGAGATGGTTGTTCACCGTCACCGCCGTGAAGCTGTCCGTTCCGGCGACGGCGCCGGGCAGGACGATCTTGACCCTGCCGTCGACGCCGCCCGTCTTCTTCGGGACGGTGATGCGCGTCGTCGACTGCTCGCGGTCGAACTCGTTCGTCACGAGGTTCACCACGCTGATCGTGGTCTCGCCGGTCCCGGAGAGGTCGATCGTCAGATCCTCGGCCGTGGTGTTGATGAAGGTAACGTAGATCATCGGCTCCCAAAGGGCGTAGAGCGTCCTCGAATCGGAGCGGGTCACCGCGGCGACGGAATCCGCCGCAAAGGTCGGGATATAGGGCCTGCCGCTGCGCAGTCCGCCGGGATGGGACGCGGCGTCGTAGCCATGCGCGGGATCGGAGCCCTCGTCAAAGCCGAGGAGGAAATAGTTCGCGTCGTTCGAGAAGAGCGCGCGGCCCTGCACGCCGCCGACCTCCCTGTTCGTGGCGTAGCGGTAGAGGTGCAGCGCCAGGTTGGACTGCAGGTCGCCGATCAGGATCTGCGTCGGATGGCCGTTGTAGATCTCGCTTTCCGTGTTGATCGCGGAGTGCCCCGGCCCGCCGAGAGACGGAAGCGCACTGTTGTCCGCCGTGTTCACATAGCCGCAATGGTCATCGTTCGCATCCAGGATCAGGTTCGTCACGTCCGGTCGGCGGAAGCTGTCCCCGCTGCGCTCGTAGCAGGCCGCCATGTGGATAATCCGGCTCGTCTCCGTGAGCTCCGTCACGAGTGCGGAATCGATCGTAAACAGATCGCCCGGCTGGTAGTAGACCGGAACGCCGTTGACCAGCTCGATCGGCTCCCAGTTCGTGTATTCGCTCCCGTCGACCGTGATCGTCCCGTTGGCGCGGACAACCTGCCAGCCGCGGAAGATCCAGCCCGGCGTGCTCGACGCAGGCGCGTGCAGGATGTGCGTCAGCGACTGGTCGGCGTAGAGCTGGAGCGTGGGACTCTCGGGGTCGCTCCACGTCGCGAGCGCCGCGTTGAGGACCGTGTCCTCGCCGCCCGTCTGGTCGACAAAGACCGGGTTGTAGCAGATGTAGTAGCCGCCGTCAAGACGCCACAGCGCGCGGATCGTAAGGTTCTCCTTGATGGGCGTGTTGAAGTCAAACGGCACCGTGGCGACAGAGCCGTTCTCGAAAACCTGGTACCAGCCCATGAAGGTGTACTTTTCGGACTCGCTCTGCATGCGCCGGTATTTGGGCAGCGTGTTCAGATCGTGGCCGCCGAAGTACGCGTCCATCCATTCGTTCTTGTCCGTGAACTTGGTCGCGCCGCGGTCGGCAAACTGCTGCTCCGTGAAATCGTTCGTGTAGTGCGCCCAGTATGTGTCGATCTCGGCCGCGGTCAGATACAGCGCGTTTCGCAGCCCGTTGGGAACAAAGCGGCCGTCGTGCTCCTCGCTGATGTACTGGGTGTTGAGATAATAGTAGATGTCATCCGCCCGGTTGAACGAGATGCTCGGGTCCGTCTGGGCCTGCAGCTCGATCTTCGCGATCTCCTCGTCGTCCGTGTGGATGTACTCGCGCTTGAGGAAGTTGTAAGGCTTGATGGTCTCGTTGTAGTCCGCGCGGAAGCCCGTGGACGCGCCCGAAGAGCCGGAGCCGGGCCGCCACTGGTCGATCTCGGCGCCGTTCGGGTCGATCTTTACCACGTAGTTCAGCTTTTCGAACACCGGGTACAGGACCACGCTCATGTCGGGCATGGTTGCGTGCTCAAAGTCGAAGGGTTCATCCGCGCCGGCTTCGTTGGTGTACCAGCCGAGGAAACGGTAACCCTCCTTCTCCGGGTCGGGGTATTTCTTCGCCTCCGCGAGGGACTGGCTGAAGTAGTACTGATCCGTCCGGCGATCCGCCTCGTTCTCGTAATTGAAGGTCAGCGAATAGATCTTGGGCGTGTAGAAGAAATAGATGTCGAAGACGTTCTCGGAGGGGACGTTGTAGCAGCTGTAAATCAGGTTATAGCCGGTGATGTCCGTGCCGAGCTGGTATTGCGGCTTCAGGTTGGAAATGACCTCGGAATCGGACACTTTGTAGAACGGATGGCCGTCCAGCGCGCTGCTGTCTCCTTCGGCCTCGCTCCAGGTCGTCTGGTTGTATCTCAGATAGTCCGTGCCATCCTCGACGACGGCGCCGGCGGGAAGCGCGATCCCATCCTTCGCCTCGTAATAGATGTGGTAATCCTTATGGATGTCGGCCTTGCCCGTGTCGCCGTAATAGGCGACCAGGTGATGGACCCGGTTGGCGTTGATGATGCCGGTCCCGGCCCGGTTGGAACACAGCTCGGCGGACATGTATTTGTAGACGCCGTTGATGTCCGGGTTGTTGCCGTTCGGATCGCCGCCGACGGTACGGCTGTGGGCAATACCGCAGTAGAGGCTGCCGTAATAGGCCGCCCAGATATACATGCTCCTTTTCGAGTCGTTCGTAAAGGAGAAGTTCGGATTGACGGGCGTGGGCCAGCGGTCGCCGATATAGGCGCCGTACTTGGCGCGGATGCAGTACACGTCCTCGCCCGCGCCGGGGACATAGTTCCCCTTGACCCGCGCGCTGTTGGTGACATAGTTCGTCGTGTAGGTCGACTGCGCGCCGGTCTCGGGATCGGTGAAGGTCATGGAGAAGTTCGCGCGATAGGATTTCGCCGTGTGGCCAGGCGTGTAGCCGAGCTCGCCGGAGATCTTGTCGTCGTCGAACATGTACTGGATCCAGTTCCCGTCCCAGGGCTCCGGGATCTCCTCCATGAACTCCGGTCTCTGCTGTCCGTTTATCTTTACGTAGCCGTCACGGCCGATGTGGAAAACGAGGGTGAAGATCATGCGGCTGAAGTACACGTTGAAGATCGTGTTGCCCTCTCCCGCGATCTCCTTTTCCGTGTCGGAAACGTACGCGTCGTTCGCCCCGGCGGGGACGGTCTTCAGCTCGTAGAAGATCTGCTCGCCGGCGGGAACGGCTCCCACGTCGTCGAGGAAATCGGGGGACAGGATGCTGACGCCGGAAACCGTGTACTGACTCAGGTCGCTGAGCGTGATCGTGGAGCCGGACGCGAAGGAGGTGCCGAGCTGTGCGTTCAGCTCCGCCGTGGTAAGGGTCCTGACCGCGCTGGCAAAGTAATCGTCGTCCTCCGCGTTCTCCGTCCAGTATACGACGGTGACCGTGTTGTCAGGATCGGGCAGCCATTTGGCGTTGAGCGTGAGGCGGTCGAGCGATTCGTAGAACTTCAGCCTGCCGCCCGAGGCGCCGAAGAGATTCACGGCGCCCGCTCCGGTGTCCAGCGTGAAGTCGCCGTTCTGGACGATGTTCCCGTTTCCGTCGCAGAGCTTGACCGCGGTCGTGTTGATCACGACGCTCTTTACCTGATAGTTGTCGCCGCTGGCGTCGCTGTAGTCGAGATATCTGACCGTGACGTCCGCCGGCGTGTCCAGATTCGTGATCTCCCCCGTCTCGGGATCCGTCACGGCGAAGGCGTACCAGCCGTCAAACAGATAGCCCTTCCGCGTGGAGGTCTCCAAAGAGGTGAAGATGCTCTCGCCGTCCGTTTCGGGCATGTCGGCGGGGTTCGCTCTGCCCCAGGCCAGGAGGAAGCGGGAGCCGACAAAGCTCGCGCCGCTTCCGGTGACGCCGGAGACGAAGTCCACCCAACGGGCCTCGACAAAAATGGGATAGAGGTCCACATCCGCCAGGTCGGTAAGGTTCGGAACGGACAGATAAACGCCGTCGCGTCCGGGATCCTTCATCTCCGCGCCGGAAAAATCGACCGTGGGCATCTCGATCCATCTGCCCTGCGCTTCGTCAAAATACTCCCAGCCCTTGAAGATGCGATGGACGGCGTCCGTGCTGGAGGAGCGGGTATCGCTGATCTTGGCCTCAAACATGCCCGAGCGGCCCATGGCCAGGAGCTTGCGGGTCATCAGGTTCGTGGCGTTGCTGGCGACCGCGTTGTTCCGCGCATGCTGCATGAAGTTGACAAAATGGTACTGGTCATACAGCGGCGCAAGGAAAACGTGAAGGCTGCCCTCGCCGTCGAGCGTGCCCGTCCCCGAGACGCCGTTCAGCGTCCAGGAGGCGGTTTCGCCGTCCTCGGACAGCGTGACCGAGATCGGGCTCTCAAAGGTAATGCGTTTCGGGCTGGCGGACCAGGTGTAATAGAGCTTGCCGTCGCTCCCGACGCCGTATGCGTCGGTCCTGCCGCCGACCGGATGCGGCTCTACCAGATACCAGCCGTAGAAAAGCGCCGCTCCCTGGCTCTCGGGGTCCGCGATCAGCTCCAGCGTCTCCCCGTCCTTGAGGATCTGCGAATTCTGCGCAAGGTTTTCTTTATTAATAAATGTGTAGGGGGCGTCATAATAGACTACCGCGCTGCCGTCCGTCACGGACGTGCCGCCGGCCTTGCTGATGAAATGGAACTCGACGCGGGGCGTGACGACCTCCCCGCCCTCGTGGTCCACGATCACATACACCGAAAAATGCTCCGCCTCGAAGACGCCCCAGCCGGTCTCGTCCGTGGCGATCCCGGATGCGACCAGCTCCGGCCTGTCATTGGCGGTCGCCATATGATAGACGTCAACCGTTTCCGCGTTCTCCGAGAAGAAGTGCACCTGCACCTTCTGATCCGCGGGCTGCCAGGTTTTGTTGCGGTTCTTGTTCGGATAGATCTTGATATCATAGGCGGCGACGACGGTCTTGCCCTCGAGCTCGACCGAGACGGGCGTGCAATCCACCACAGCCTTCGCCGGCATTTTTCCCGTCAGGAAAAGAATGTCGTTTGCCCAGATGGCCTCGGCGGGCGCATAGTTTTTGCACTCGACCGTCTCTTCTTCCTCTCCCTGTTCGGGGAAGGAGAGCGTGATGACCACGTCCGTTTTGCCGCTGATCGTCAGCGTGACCAGATCGAAATGATCCGATGCGGTCAGGGTGATCTTGTCGGCGTTATTGTTTTTATAAGTCGTGTCGGAGAGCGTGACCACGCTGTCGCTGACGGAAAGTCCGGAATTGTTCTTCACGCTCACGCCGAGAGCCGCGAGGATATCCTTCAGATAAACCTGCTCCTGCGGAAAGACATAATCCGCAGAGGCTTTGGCGCCTTTGGCCCCGGGCGCGGGGCTCTCTTCGGGGGCCGGGCTCTGCTCGGGGGCCGGGCTCTGCTCAGGCGCCGGGCTCTGCTCGGGAGCGGGGCTCTGCTCGGGAG
>CAMVJF010000030.1 GCA_947167725.1 uncultured Clostridia bacterium
ACCTCCATGATGAAGCGGATGGCCATGCGGGTGTCGGCGTTAGCGCCGCAGAAGGCGTCGACGACGAAGAGACGCTTGTTGCACAGCTCCTTCACGGCGAGGTCTTTGACCTGGCCCCAGACCTCTTCGCTCATGGGATGGTTGTCGTTTTTATACTCCGGCGTGGTCCACCACACGGTGCCGCGGGAGTTCTCGTCCATGACGATATATTTGTCCTTGGGGGAGCGGCCGGTATAGATGCCGGTCATGACGTTGACGGCGTCGAGCTCGGTGAGCTGACCGACCTCAAAGCCTTCAAGCCCGCTCTTCATCTCCTCTTCATAAAGGAGCTCGTAAGAGGGGTTGTAGACGATCTCACTACTGCCGGTGATGCCGTATTTGCTCAGATCGAGTGCCATAAACAATACCTCGTTTCTATAATCGTTCTGTGGATCATACAGGTTTTGGCTCAACAAATAAAGTATATCATAGTTGCGCGGGAATTACCATCAAAAAGCGTCTTTTCCCGAAAGAAATTCTTCTCACACGCTTGCCCGCACCGGACGAGCGTGTTATGATGTGCTGCGGAAAGAGGGGAGAAGCCATGGAAATCAGAGAAGAAGCGCTCTCGGAGCGCCTTCTGGAGGAGCTCATTGCGCTCTCGCGCGACTGGGAGAGCGAGGACAGCTGCCGCGGCTACCGGGAAAACCGGCGGGATGATATTGAAGGAAACCGCATCTTGACGGCGCGCGAGGGCGGCGTGCTTGTCGGCTATCTCTTCGGCGCGGTCTGCCGTGCGAAGGAGCGCAGCAGCGTGATGGAAAAGGACGAGCCGTATTTCGAGCTTGAAGAGCTCTATGTCGTGCCGCGCCTGCGCTCGCGGGGCGTGGGGAGCGCTCTGTTCCGCGCCGCGGAGGAAGCGCTGCGCGGCGAGACGCGCACGATCCTTCTCAGTACGGCGACAAAGGACTGGCGCGCCATCCTGCATTTTTATATCGAAGAGCTCGGCATGGACTTCTGGTCCGCCCGCCTCTTCAAAACGATCACGGACTGAGGGATCAGCCCGTGATCGTTTTCAATATGCACCATTCCTCTTCCAGCGCCTCGAGCGAACGCGCCGCGTTGGCCGGGCTGGTCGAGGGCAGGGGGAGGTCCTCCAGCCCCGTCAGGGAGAGCAGATGCTTTTGATACAGCTCGTGCGCCTTTCCTCCGTTGGTCACGACCGCGCGGCTCGCCGCGCCTGCGAGGATCGGCCGGATGTCGTTCGGCCGCACGTTGCGGATCGTGCTGTCGGCGGAGAGGCGGATATCGCATTCGCCGACCACATCCCAGAGCGCGACGCAGCAGGAGAGCAGAAGCGCGCGCTTTTCCTCGATGCTTTCGGGGAGCGGCAGACCGTAGACGCGAGCGAGGACGCGCCAGAAGCGGTTGCGCGGATGGCCGTAATAAAACTGCTGCTCGCGCGACTTGAGGGACGGCAGCGTGCCGAGCACGAGCACGCGCGAGCGCTCGTCCCAGATCGGCGCAAAGCCGTGGACGACGTGGCTCCATGGGGATCCGTCCATTCGACGCCTTCCTCCCTTCCGTCTTTATCCTGCACCGGATGCGGGAGAAAGTCAAGAGAGACCGCGACAAATGTTTAACACACGCCTCCGCGGCTTGAAAAGCATGGAGGAAAGGACTATAATAATATATATACCGAATCCGTCGGCTGCAAAAAGGACTGCGAAATGGAAATTCTGAAATACATCCTGATCGTCGTGGCGGGATATCTGCTCGGGTCGGTCAGCTTCTCGATCATCTTCTCCCGCCTGCTCGGCCGCGACGTCCGTGAGCAGGGGAGCGGCAACGCCGGCGCGACCAATATGGCGCGCAGCTTCGGCCTCGGCGCGGGCTTCGTCACGCTCTTCGGCGACTTCTTCAAGGCAGTCGCCGCCATGGCGCTCGGCTGGCTGCTCGCGGGAGACTGGGGACTGATGGCGGGCGGCGCCGCCTGCATTACCGGCCACTGTTTTCCGGTTTTCTATCATTTTCACGGCGGCAAGGGCATCTCCGTCGGCGCGGCGATCGGCCTCGCAATCGACTGGCGCGTGTTCCTCGCGATCGTGGCCGTCTTTCTGATCGCTGCCTTCCTGAGCAAGAAGGTCTCGCTCGGCTCGGTCTGCGCCGCGGTCGCGGTCGTGGCGTTTTCCATCGTTTTTGCCGTACCTCTTCCGCGCCTGCTCCTCGCGATCTACGGGGCTTGCCTCGCGGTCTTTCAGCACCGCGCGAACATCAAGCGCCTCATCGAGGGCACGGAGCCCGATTTTCATGCTGCAAAAGAGAAATAACACGGCGTCGATCCGCACGAAAAAAGCGCCCTGAGGGGCGTTTTTCTCTTGCTTGCTCGCCCTTGCAAACGCCGCGGAGCCATGCTATCATAATACCGACATTTCGCTGAGAAAAGGAGAACATCCATGGACGAAACACTGCGCAGAGAGATCGAAGAATTCGTGGCGGAGAACGAAACGGCAATCTTTGAAGATATCGCGAAGCTCGTCGCGGTCAACAGCGTGAACATGCCCGCGCTTCCCGGCATTCCCTTCGGCGAGGGACCGGCGAAGGCGCTGGCCGCCGCGCTGGAGATCGCCCGCGGCATGGGCCTCGAGGCCGTCGACTGCGAGGGCATGATCGGCTACGCCCAGCTCGGCGAGGGCGGCAGGGACTGCGCCGATTATCTTGCGACCATCACCCACCTCGACGTGGTCCCGGTGGGCGAGGGCTGGAGCGCCGACCCCTTTACGATGCGTGAGCGCGAAGGCTGGATCCTCGGCCGCGGCGTGCTCGACGACAAGGGACCGAGCGTGCTGTGCCTCTATGCGCTGAAATACCTGAAGGAAAAAAAGATCCCGCTCCGCTATCCCGTGCGCGCGCTGCTCGGCGTAAACGAGGAGATCGCCATGAAGGACGTGAAGTGGTATCTTGAAAACTATCCCGCGCCGCTCTTCTGCTTCAGCCCGGATGCAAACTTCCCGCTGTGCAACGGCGAGAAGGGCATTTTCCACGGCCGCATCACGGCCGTCGAGCGTGCGAAGAACATCGTGGAAATCAAGGGCGGCTTTGCCGTCAACGCCATTCCCGACAAGGCCGAGGCGCTCGTACGGGCGGAAAGGCTCGAAACCAGCGGCCGCGTCACGGCCGAGCAGGCAGGCGAGGGCCTATGGCGCCTGACGGCCTCCGGCATCGGCGGTCACGCATCCGCGCCGAAGGGCACGGTCAACGCCATCGGCGAGTTGATCGACTTCCTGCTCGAGAACGGTGTCGCGGAGGAGAGAGAGGGCGAACTCCTGCGCTTCTTTTCCACGATCCACCACGCTTCTGACGGCAGCCTCTGCGGCATCGCGGCGGACGACGGCCTTTTCGAGCCGCTCACCGCGGTCAGCGGCGTGATCGGCATGGAGGACGGACACATCTTCCAGACGAACGACTGCCGTTATCCCACGAACACGAGCGGGAGCAAGATCGTCTCCATTCTCTCCGGCCGCGCGGGTGATCTTGCCGTCGTGAGCGCTGTTCGCGATGAGAAGCCCTTCTACATGCCGCTCT
This sequence comes from uncultured Clostridia bacterium, assembly GCA_947167725.1. Lineage (GTDB taxonomy): Bacteria > Bacillota > Clostridia > Oscillospirales > Oscillospiraceae > Limivicinus. The sequence goes on from CAMVJF010000030.1 coordinate 3,565, forward strand.
ACAAGCAGGAGGTGCAGGTCTGCATCGACGCCTACAATACGATGACCGGCGAGCACGCCAGACCCTATACCATCGGCGGCGGCACCTACGCGCGCGAATTCCCCAACGCCGTATCCTTCGGTCCCGAGCACCCGGAGAGACCCGCTCCGGCCTTTGCCGGACCGATCCACGGCGTGGACGAGGCGGCCTGCAAGGACTGGCTGCTCGAGGCGCTCAAGGTCTATATCCTCGCACTGCTCGAGCTCGAGAAGCTCAGTTTCCCGAGCTGAGCGTCCCGCACGGACGGAAAAGGAAACAGAAAGGACGACACGCCACAGGAAGGGGACTGCGGACATGAGATTCTGGATCATCTGCAGCGGCGAAAGCAGCGCCGCGCTTCCCGCGCGCTGCACGGCCGAGGAGCTTCAGCGCCTCTGGGAGGAGCGTCTCGCGGCGACCGCGCCGCGCCCGGGACTGCCGCGCGTCGAGGCCAACGGACGGCCCCTGTATGTCAGCCCGCGCGGCGCGGCCCACGGAACGGCTTTCCTGCTCGTACCGGGGGCGGTTGCGCTGTGCGAGCCGCTGCTCGACGAGATCCCGCCCGCGCTGCCCGAAGGCGGGAAGTCCGCTCCGCTCTGGCGCTGGGAGCTTACAAACCGCATGCGCTGCCGGCGCGGAATAAAATCAGCGCCGGAGAGCGCGAAGCAGAGCCGGGCGCGCGCCGACGAGCTGATCGACAAGCTCGAGCGCCGCGGCGAGGACTGCATCCTCATCAGCCATCCGCGGATGATCGCCGTGCTGCTCGACCGTCTGCGCGTGCGCGGCTATGTCGCCCAGCGCACGGGCATCGGCCGCGTCAAGCCCTTCGAGCAGATGCTGCTGAGCCGGCGCGGCGAGCATTGCGGCGGCTGCGCGCACAACTGCCTGCTCTCCAATCCCGGCTGCAACGTCGGCCGGGACAAAGCCAAACGCGCCGCCGGATAAGGAGCCCCGTGCCGGGATTTGACAAACGCGGCGCAATGGGTATAATAACAGCGGAAATACTCTCCTACAGAAAGGAATCAACGATACTATGAGCGAATGCACGCACGATTGCTCCACCTGCTCGGAAAACTGCGCCGAGCGTCAGGTCGACTTCCGCAAGCCCCTGCATGAGGGCGCGAGCGTGAAAAAGGTCATTGCGGTCGTCAGCGGCAAGGGCGGCGTGGGCAAGTCTCTCGTCACCGCGATGCTGGCGAGCGAGATGCAGCGCCGCGGCTATAACGCCGCCGTCCTGGATGCGGACATCACCGGCCCCTCGATCCCGCGCTCCTTCGGCGTGAGCGAGCATGCCATGGGCACGAGCGAGTATCTCTTCCCGGTCACGACCCACACCGGGCTGCAGATCATGTCCATCAACCTCATCCTTGAGAACGAGACCGAACCGGTCGTCTGGCGGGGGCCAGTCATCGCGGGCGCGGTGCAGCAGTTCTGGACCGATGTGCTTTGGCAGGACGTGGACTATATGTTCGTCGACATGCCTCCCGGCACGGGCGACGTCCCGCTGACGGTGTTCCAGTCCCTGCCCGTGGACGGCGTCGTCGTCGTCACCACGCCGCAGGATCTCGTCGGCATGATCGTGGCCAAGGCCGTCAATATGGCGGGTCTTATGAACAAGCCGGTGATCGGCCTCGTGGAGAACATGTCCTACTTCAAGTGTCCCGACTGCGGGAAGGAGCATGAGATCTTCGGCGCGAGCAAGGCCGAGTCCGAGGCGGAGAGCTTCGGGATCAAGACCTGGGCGCGCCTGCCGATCGATCCGGTCGTCGCCGCGATGGTCGACGCCGGCGAGGTCGAGGCAATCCCCGGCGACGGCCTTGCGCCGGTCGCGGACTTTATCGAAAAGGAGCTTTGAGATGATCAGGATTGCGGTTTCCTATCAGGACGGCGAGATCTTCGAGCACTTCGGCCACACCGAGCTGTTTGCGATCTACGAATACGACGAGCACGACCTTGACAAATCGACGAAGCGTTTGGTCGACAGCTCCTCGCTCCACGGCCACCAGGACATGGCCGACCTGCTCAAGCGCGAGCACGTCGACGCGGTCATCTGCGGCCAGATGGGGCCCGAGGCGCACAGCCTGCTTCTGAGCTACGGCATCATTCCCGTCCCCGGCTACTGCGGCGATGCGGATACGGCGGCGGACCTGCTTGTCACCGGCCAGCTCCCCAGCTCCGAGAGCGGCGGCTGCTCCGGCGGCTGCGGCGGCTGCAGCGGCTGCCACGGCGACGAGAGCGAGGACTCCTGCGGCTGCGGCGGAGGCTGCGGCTGTGGCTGCTGAAAGAGAACGACAAGAAAAACCTCCCTTTGGGGCACGCTCCGCAAGGAAGTTGCTTTCAGACAGACAACAACCGGCAGAAAAGAAATGAAACAGGCGCGACCGCGATGGTCGCGCCTGTTTTGTCTGCCTGTTACGGATTCTGGGGTGCATAGTCCGATGCTCGTTATACCTGCGGACGAGGAAAGATCGCCTCAACAAACGGGAATTTGAAATCTCCGAAATCACAGGCATTCGCCAGGTATTCTAGGGCGTTAATGAAGCCCTGTTAAACCGTTGAAAAAAAGGATTTTCCACAATCTGCTCACCGAATCGGATTATTATAAGGCTATACCATCTCCACAGCGTCCGGGTTTCTTATCAGGGCAAAAACACGGGCAGGATTGACTATAATCCATATGTGGCGATTCCTGCGACTGCGGAAAGACAGATCAGCAGGATGGGTGAAATGCCGTTTTTCCTTATCTTTCTGGAACCGAAGTATATTGCTCCAAGCACAAAAGTCAGAATCAGGGGACGTATCAACATGGCGCTGCCCTGAATGACAATGCCGTTTCTGATTATCATGTAGACCCCGGTAGCAAGAATGATCCCGATCATACACGGCTTCAGCCCCCGAAGGGCCGCTTGTACATAGGGATTCTTCAGCGCTGTTTTTAAGAGTGCTGTCACCAGGAGAATAATGATAAAGGACGGAAGAACAACAGCAAGTGTTGCGACCAGTGATCCGAGAATCCCTGCCTGTGAACTTCCGACATAGGTGGCAAGGTTAACCATGATCGGTCCCGGCGTGCCTTCACTGACAGCGATCATATAAGTCAGCATTTCATCGTCCAGCCAGCCGTAAGAAAGAACCACATCGCGAATCAGCGGTATTGCACCGTATGCGCCGCCGAAAGCGAAACAGCCGACCTTGAGAAAGCCGGCGAAAAGTTCCAAAAGGATCATTTTCCGGCGCCTCCCTTCGCGGCAGGCTTTTTGACCATGAAAACAATTAAGCTGATCAGCCCGCAGGTAAGCATCAGAATGATGGAAGAGATCCTGACATGGAAGATGTTGATCAGCAGCATGGCCGCAAAAGCACAAAGCATGAACGCCCTGGGCATCGGTTTTTTCTGCATCTTCTGAAGCATCTTGATGGCAGCGTCCAGGATCAGGATGCCGACTGCGATCTTGATGCCCTGGAAGGCGTGTGCGATCCATGTAATCTCAAGATAGTGATCCAGGAATCTGGATATCGCAAAGATGATGCAGAAGGAGGGAAGGATCATTCCGACTGTTGCAATCAGTGATCCGACAAAGCCTTTCTGCTTGTATCCGACATAGGTTGCGCAGTTGATTGCGATCGGCCCCGGCGTGGACTCTGCAACAACGGTAATGTTCATCATCTCATCGTGGGTGATCCATTGCTTCTTCTCAACGCAGGTGTTTTCAATCAATGCGATCATCGCATACCCACCGCCGAAAGTGAAAAGCCCGATTTTTGCAAATGTCAGGAACAGATCAAAGAGGAGATTCATCCCTTTGCCTCCTCCCGGTATTCACACTGACAGATCTGAGGATCCCGACAGAGGTCCAGGGACTGCTGTTTCATTTCAGACAATTCAGCGCATAATCTATCCAGTGCTTCCTGTTTGGGAAGATAATGAACGTGGTATCCAAATCTCTCGCCATAAACAAGTCCGGCTTCCTTCAGCACTTTCATCTGCTGGGAGACTGCAGATTCAGTAATCCCGAGCTTTTTTGAAAGAGAACGAACACAGTGTTTCCGAATAAGGAGCTGTTGAAAAATAGAAAACCTAGTAGGTTCCCCCAAGGCTTTCAGCATCACAGATATGTCCATAAGCCGCCTCTTTGATTAAGTGATAGCTTAATTATAATCCGAATAATGGATTTAGTCAACGCTGAACGAGCTACATGAAAGGAATACCCTTCGCACAAATCATCCGATTTGTGCGAAGGATGTATTTCGCTCTCAATCGGCAAGGCCGGAATATCATGGCGCTGCCCTCGATTAAGTTTATATGGGCAAAAACAAGGGGAAACGGAGCTTTTTACGGCAACAGACCTGCGGGAAAATCAATATCCCGATTCGTCGGGGAAACGATAACATATCAACATATCGATCCGGCATAATCAATTTCGGTCAAATCGTTACGCTAAAAAAGCGCAGAGGGAGGCACTTCCCAACGAAGTGCCTCCCTCTGCAGAAGGGTGTTATTTCGTTATGCCTTTCTCAGCCGACGCGTTTGAAATCCAGCGGGAAGAGCGGGTCGTCCGCGTCCGCCCCGTCGGCAAGCGTCAGCGTGTCGCCAACGAGATCGAAGGGGATGTCGCCGACGTCGTCCAGCGTGAGCTGGAGCGCCTTGCCCACGGCGCGGTAGCTCCCGGTCATCTTGCCGACGTCGAGGCTGTCCCGGAACATCTGGAGGGAGAAATTCTCCTCCATGAAGCCGTTGAAATCCGTGCCGAAGCCGTTGAGCATGATCTCATCGAGCGTCATGTTGAGGGCCTTCTCCAGATCCTCGACGCTGTTGAGCTCGGGGATGTCGATGCCCTTCTGGCTCAGCCCGGTCTTGATCGCGGCGACGAGGATGTCCTTGTAGTAGTTCTCGATCTGGGGACGCATCCGGTTGTAGAGCGGTTCGATACTGTCCTGCGCGGAGTAGAACTTCGCGCTCCTGTCCGCGCCGAGCTCCAGGATCAGATCGAGCTTCAGCGGCTCGGTGATATAGTCCGAGACGCTCAGACCGGTGTCTTCCACGATGCCGGCCTTCTCGTCGACCTCGTTGCAGAAGTATTCGGTGCAGTCCCAGCTGGCGCGCCAGGTCCCGACGACGGCGTCTTCCTTTTTCGGCGCGCCGCAGGCGCAGAGCGTCGCAAGCATCGCGAGCATCAGCAGCAGGCCCAGGAGACGGATGGTTTTTTTCATAGTGATCCCTCTTTCTTATGGTGTTATGGTTTGGTATTGTCCGAATAGTACTGTCTCCACAGTAAATGATTCTCCGCCGCTTGTCAAGGCTCACGCGCGCCGCGCCGGAGAAAGACAAGCCGGTATATGTGCGCGCCGCGGCGCATATCCTAATACGGGTGATCGAAATGAAAAACGGAAAAGTCAAATGGAAACAGCTTGTGGTCTGCGTGGCCGCGCCGCTCGCCGTCGGCGCGCTCGCGGGATTCCTGAGCAGGGGAGGCATGGAGGCATACAAGACCATGTATAAGCCGCTGCTCGCGCCGCCGTCATGGGTCTTTCCGGTCGTATGGACGATCCTCTATGTGATGATGGGCGTCGCGAGCTACCTCGTCTATACCTCCGCGGCCTCGCCCGAGCGGATCCGCCGCGCGATGACAGCCTATGTGCTTCAGCTCGCCGCGAACTTCGTCTGGCCGCTGATCTTCTTCGTGCTGGGCGCATACCTCGCCGCCTTCATCTGGCTGATCGCGCTCTTCGCGCTCGCTCTCGTGTGCGCGCTGCGCTTCGGCTACATCGACGCCCGTGCGGGAAAGCTGCTCGCACCCTACCTGCTGTGGCTGTTTTTCGCGGCCTACCTCAACCTCGGTGTGTACTTGTTGAATTGAATGAAATTTTCCCTCCAAAATTGTGCTGCTTTCACAAAGAAGGCGGCACAGTCTTTTTTTTGCCCCGAAAAGGCCCTGTAATTTTGACAAACGGCAAATTATGTCTAAACATAAAAAGAAACGGAATCTAAACCGAAGGACCTTCCCGGCATGTTTTTCCTGTTCGGAGGAGCGGGGCGGAGGGGCGCGTTTTCCTTGCATAACGCTGGCGCTTGTGTTAAAATGATGCTAATCTGTAATCGTATGCCCAGAGGTATGCTTGAAGGGGGTCAAGAGATGGAGAATAAAGCCAAGATCCTTACGGTCGCCGGAAAAGGCGGTGTCGGAAAGACTTCGATCTGCGCCTGCATCGTGCGGCTTCTTGCCGAGAAATACCCGGACAAGAAGATCCTTGCGATCGACGCCGACCCGGCTGTCGGCCTGTCCGTTGCTCTTGGCGTGGACGTGAAGCTTACGCTCGACGATATCCGGCAGAGCATCGTCGACAGCGTGGAGAACGGTGAGACGAAGGAGGCGCTCGAGCTGTTGAGCGAGGCGCGCTTCCGCATCTTCGACGCGCTTGTTGAGATGCCGGGCTTTGCTTTCCTCGCGATCGGCAGACCGGAGAGCTCCGGCTGCTACTGCAAGGTGAACTCCTACCTCAAGGAGGTCATCGGCATTCTGGCGAACAGCTTCGACTACGTCGTGATCGACGGCGAAGCGGGGATCGAGCAGATCCAGCGCCGCGTCATGGAACGGGTCTCCCATCTGCTGCTGATCACCGATCAGAGCAAGAAGGGCGCCCAGGTCATCACGACGATCAAGCAGGTCGCCGACGAGCTGATCTCGTACGAAAAGATCGGCTGCATCATCAACCGCGTCACGAACCCCGAGCTGGTAGAGCTCACCGACAGCCCGGTGGAGATCCTCTCCGCCATCCCCGCGGACAACGCTTTCGCCGCCAACGACATCAAGGGGCGCAGCGTGATGGAGCTTCCCGCGGATTCCGTTATGCTCAAGGGAGTGAAGGAAGCACTCCAAAAAATAGAAATCTTATAAGAAGAGGTGTAACATTTGAAAGATCTTAAGCATCTGATCTACTTTGAGAGTCTGCTTGAGAACGCCGACAATGAGCTCATCAAACAGGCTCAGGCCGACGGCGGCATTGCCCTCGGCTACACCTGTTTTCACATCCCCGAGGTCCTGCTCAACGTCGACAACTGCTTCTCGACCAGGCTCCGCGCGCCGAACACCGGATCGATCGACATTGCGACCTACTACATGTCGAACTACACCTGCGAGTTTGCCAGAGCGCTCGTCGAGCGCGCCATCGAGGGCGGCTACCAGTTCCTCGACGCGGTGATCGGCGTCGATGCCTGCTCCATGATGAACCGCGCGATGGAGCACTTCGAGATCCTGGACGTCAATGAGAAGCCCAACTTCTTCGTGACGCACACCGACATGCCTTTCAAGATCACCGACTACACGCTGGACGGTTATGAGAGGCAGATGCAGGTCCGCGTGCTCGACCGCCTGCACGAGGTCTTCGGCGTCGACATTTCCGACGCCGCCATCCGCAAGGCTGTCGAGGAGCACAACGAGGTCTGCCGCATCATCTCCGAGATCAGCGAGATGCGCAAGAAGGAGAACCCCGTCATCACCGGTTACGAGTTCCACGTGCTGAACCTCGTCACCTACGTCTGCCCGAAGGCGCTGATCCTGCCCTACCTGCGCGAGACGCTCGAGGAGCTCAAGAAGCGCAAACCCGACAAGGTCAGCCGCTTCCGCGCCCGCGTGGCGATCGTCGGCTCCGAGATCGACGATCCCAACCTGACGAAGCTGATCGAGGACGTCGGCGCTCTGGTGGTGTCCGACCGTTACTGCTTCGGCTCCACGCCCGGCCGCGAGGTCATCGAGCTCAAGGACGACGAGCCCGCGCTGCGCCAGATCTGCCTGCACTACATGCAGGTGTCCGAGTGCGCCCGCTGGATCTCCGACGAGAAGGTACTTCAGCGCCGCGAGACGGCCGACCGTCTTGCCAAGGAGTTCAAGGCCGAGGGCATCATCTACGAGCAGATGAAGTACTGCGATTACTGGGGCTTCGAGCGCGCTCTGGTCAGCCACATCATGCACGATGAATACGGCTGGCCGGTGCTCTCCATCGACCGTCTGTACAACAACGGCAATTCCGGCCAGCTGCGTACCCGCGTCCAGGCCTTTGTCGAGTCGCTGGAGATCAAACGCATCCATAAAGAGGAGGGAAAGAAGTAATGGCAAAGGTACAGTATCCCAACCCTAAATTCTGGAAAGCCAAAGACAACATCGACTGGAAAAAGCAGGGCGAGAACCTGAAGGAAGTCGTCGGCATCTTCGGCGAGCTCCTCAAAGAGACCGATTGGAAAAAGTTCGGCAGCGATATGGTCGGCATCCTCAAGGCCGATGGCGAGCGCATCAAGGAAGAGTACAAAGACTTCATGGCGCTGGACAAGGCCGAGAAGTGGGACCGCGTCGTCAACGGCGAGCGCAGCCTGGGCCGTCTCTACCGCAAGGGCGCCATGGCCACGGTGCGCCGCGAGTGGCGCGGCGTGAAGGATACCGCGTACGACTTCTGGGAGTGGGCCCGCATGTGGGGCATGCTGCTTGCCACCTTCTCCAAGGATCTGATCCCCGCCATGAACAGCGCGCTGTGGTACCGCTGGATGATCTCCTACTTCTGCTGCCACGGCTTCATGGACAAGAACATCCTCGGCCTGCGCGGCTCCAACC
>CAMVJF010000031.1 GCA_947167725.1 uncultured Clostridia bacterium
ACAAGCGCGCGAAGTACGACCAGTACGGCCACGCGGCCTTTGACCCGAACGCGGGCTTCGGCGCGGGCTTCGGGGGCGGCTTCGGCGACTTCGGCGATCTCGGCGACATTTTCTCGAGCTTCTTCGGCGGCGGCTTCGGCGGCTTCGGCGGCGGCACCAGGACGAACCCCAACGCGCCGCGGCGCGGCGACAACCTGCGCGCGAGCGTGAACATCTCCTTCGAGGAGGCGGCCTTCGGCTGCAAGAAGGAGGTCACGGTCGGCCGCGTCGAGAAGTGCGCGGACTGCGGCGGGACGGGCTGCGCGCCCGGCACCACGCCGGAGATCTGTCCGGACTGCAAGGGCACCGGCAGCGTCCGCACGACGCAGCGCACGCCCTTCGGCATGGCCCAGTCCATGGGCCCCTGCCAGAAATGCCGCGGCACCGGCAAGATCATCCACCAGCCCTGCAAGAGCTGCCGCGGCATGGGCAGCGTTCGCCGCCAGCATAAGATCAGCGTGAACATCCCCGCGGGCATTGACGACGGCCAGGCGATCTCCCTGCACGGCCAGGGCAACGAGGGCGCGAACGGCGGTCCGGCGGGCGATCTGCTCGTCTCGGTCATCGTCCGGCCGCACGCGCGCTTCGAGCGCGACGGCAACTCGGTGCTGCTGATGCAGGACATTACTTACGCGCAGGCGACGCTCGGCGCGGAGATCGAGGTCCCGACGCTCGACGGCGCCGTGAAGCTGACGATCCCCGAGGGCACGCAGCCGGGCGCGACCTTCCGCATGCGCGGCAAGGGCATCCCGTACCTGCGCGGCAGCGGCCGCGGCGACCAGTTCGTCACGGTGAACATTCGCGTCCCGAAGAACCTGACCGGCTCTCAGAAGGAGCTCCTGCGCCAGTTCGCCGCCTCGATGGGCGAGCTGGACGGCGCCGCCTCCGGCGGCATCTTCGGCAGGAAAAAGAAATAAACGAAACCGTCCGGAGCAGGAGCTGCCCCGGACGGTTTCGTAAGACGCGGACCGCATTCCCCGCGCCGGACAAAAAAGCGATTGCATCGGCGGCGATTTGCGGTATAATGGTATCATCTTCAAGAAAAGGAGCTTCGCCATGGATTTCAGAAGTCTTACCGTGAAGGAACTGTTCGACGACCCCCGGACGGCCGCGGTCATCAAGGAGCTGTGCCCCCAGCTGCTGAAGTATCCCGTCAAGATGTTCAACAAAAAGAGCTGCGGCGAGATCTTTGACAGAGTCGTGAAGATGGGCATCGTCCCCCTGGACGTCGCCAAACAGGCCGAGGCCAGAGTCAACGAGATCATCAAGTAAGAAAAAACGACCGCACACTCCGGCAGGGGAGAGATCCCCTGCCGCTGTGCTGTACCGGAGTTTTTTTTCGGGAAGGGGAGCGGAAAAAGGTGCGAAAAGAGAAAAGGATCCGCCGCGCGGTCCTAGCCGCGGCCGCGGGAATGCTCCTGCTGCTCTGCGGCTGCGCGCTGACGGAGACGGAGACGCCGGCGCCGCAGAGCGCGCCCTGCGCCGCGCCGCTCTCCGCGGCGCGGAACAGACCGAAGTCCACGCCGAGACCCACGCCCGAGCCGACGCCCCGCGTATTCGAGACGGTGGAGCTCGATGACGCGACGATCACCGAGGGCTGCCACAGCACGGCGAGCTTCGACTGGGACTACTGGATCTACGAGCCCGCCCTCGCCTCACAGGGCGAGGGGCTGCCCATGGTGGTCTACCTGCACGGCAGCGGCGGCAGCGGCCGCGATCCGCGCATCCTTATCCGGCGTGACAAGGGGCTCGGCCGCTTCCTGGCCGAGGGGACGGTCAGCGTCGATTCTCTCATTTTCCTTCCCCAGTCGCACGACGACTGGAAGCACGGCCTCGACGAGCTCCCGGCGCTGATCGAGTGGGCCGTCGAGTACTACGGCGCCGACCCGGAGCGCGTCGTGCTGATCGGCTGCAGCGCGGGCGGCATCGCGGCCTTCGAGCTGCTGATGGAGCGGGAGGACCTCTTCTGCTGCTGCGCGCTGATGGGCGCCAAAACCAGCCCCAAGCGGGCCTCCGGGATCAAGCTCCCGCTGCGCCTCTACCACGGCAAGAACGATTATCACATGGGCTTCAGCGTCGTGACGGCCGAGCGCCTGATCAACGAAAACGGCGGCAGCTGCGAGCTTGTGATGATGTCCGGGGTCTGGCACAGCGAGCAGATCGCGCTGTATCAGGACGAATGGGGATTGTGGGACTGGATCGGTGAACAGATCGGGGGACTGAATTTTTCCTTGTCATAAAAAGCGCTTTGCGCTATAGTATGGTATCGGCCGCCCGCGGAAGGCGGACGGCGCAAGAACTTCAACAGCGGAGTATCACATGGACGACAGAGCGATCGGCATCTTCGACTCGGGCCTCGGCGGATTGACCGCCCTGCGGGCGATCCGGGAGGAGCTGCCGGATGAAAATATCATCTATTTCGGCGACACGGCGCGCATGCCCTACGGGGCGCGTCCGGCCGGGATGCTGCGGCGCATGGCGCGCCAGGATCTCGATTTCGTGGCCGCGCGGGGCGTGAAGTGCATCCTCGCCGCCTGCGGCACGGTGTCGAGCACCGCGCCGGACGTGCTGGCCTCCTATCCCGTCAGGACCTTCAACGTGCTGGAGCCCACGGTACGCGAGGCGGCGCGCTGCGCCGACGGACCGATCGGCGTGATCGCCACGGCCGCGAGCATCCGCAGCGGCGCCTTCCAGAGGGGCATCGAACGGCTTTGCCCCGGCGCGGAGGTCGTCGCCGTGGCCTGCCCGGACTTTGTCCCGCTCATCGAGCGGGGACGCGTCGACCCCGAGGATCCCGCGCTGAAGGCCGCCGTGGAGGAATATCTCGCTCCCATCCGCTCACGCGCCGCTCACTCCCTGGTCCTCGGCTGCACGCACTACGGCCTTGTGGCGGAGGCGATCCGCCGCTTCCTCGGCGAGGACGTGAAACTCGTAGAGGCTTCTCGCTGTGCGGCTCGCGCTCTCGCCGCCTATCTCCGGGAGAACGATCTGTGCGGCGGAAAAGGGGAAGAGAGCTTCCTTACCTCGGGGGACGCGGAAGACTTCCGCGCGCTCTCGACCGTGTTCCTCGGCCGCGCCCCGCGCGGCGAGGTCTGCCATGTCCCGGCGATGGAGGTATAGAAAATGAAAGACGTTGTCATCAGCTTCAGCAGCATCCATTGCGGCGCGGACGGAGAAGAGGACCGCATCGAGTTCACGACCGACGGAGAGTATCGCTTTAAGAACGGCACAGGCTATTTGACTTATCTCGAAAGCGAGGTGACCGGCCTGCCCGGCACGCGGACCACCCTCGAGATCCGGCCTGACGAGGTGATCGTGGATCGCCGCGGCGGCATCACCAGCCGAATGGTTTTTCGCCGCGGTGAAAAAAACAGCTTCCAGTACGAGACGCCCTTCGGCATGGCGACGCTCGGGATGAACACCCGCCGTATCCGGCACGATTTCAACCCAAAGGGCGGCAGCATGGAGATCGACTATGTGCTCGACGTCGAGCACGCGGTCGTCGAGCGCAACCGCTTTTGCATCGACGTGCGGGAACAGTAAGCTTTTCGGGTTTTCGGCACAAGAGCCCCGGACCGTTTCGGTCCGGGGCTCTTGTGCCGTTTGAACGTTCAGCCGCGGCGGGAAGAGGCTTTTTTGCCCGCGCACACGCTGCGGTACATCTCATAGGGCAGGCGCGCAAGGAAATACGCGCAGAGCGCCATGATCGGATAAAAGACGAGATAGAGGTTGCCGAAGCGCTGGACGAGCCATTCGTCCACGCCGGCCACAGCCAGCGCGAGGAACCACAGGCCCCAGATCGTCCAGTGGAAGGGGCCGCGGCCGTTCGCACGGATCGAGCGGAAGGACCAGACGATGAGCGGCGCGAGAAGGCATACGCCAGCGGCGATCTGTCCGACGCTGACAAAGCCGTTGAAGGGAAGAAAGCTCGAGTCGTAGCGGGTGCTGTCCATGAGCAGCTCCACCGCGCCGAAGAGCAGCAGAGCGAAGAGCGCCGCGTTGCCCTCGCGCGGCTGGTCGGCTTTCATAACCTTGCGCCTCCGCGTGTTGAAGAAGCGCAGCGCCAGCAAGAACATGAGGGCGAGCAGCAGGAACTCGACAAAAAAAGTGGCGAAACGGTAGTCCGCCGCGCCGGCCGAGCCGCCCACGGGCGAGGCCAGGGGCAGATGCTGCAGCAGCGGTCTGCGCACGGCGATCTTGCCGCGGCAGGTCGTGTTGAACAGGGCGCTGAGGCGGATCAGCGCGGCGGCGATCAGCGCGCCGGGCGCGAAACAGTCGAAGAGGCGCGCCGTGTTGCGCGTCATGCCCGAAAGCCTGACGATCCCGCCTGCGGCGAGCGCCGCGAGGATCAGTCCCGAGAGCACATAACCGCCCACGGAATAGTCCGTTACCGCCCGCCAGAAGGAAACATACTGTTCGCTGTGGCAGTAGAAGTGCAAAACGCGCGCGAACAGGACGGAGAGCACGATGTCGCAGAAGGCGAAAAGCCAGAAGGCGGGCTTGAAGCCGCCGTGCGAGGCATAGAGCGCATAGCCCAGCGCAAAGCAGGCCGCCGCGCCGAGTGCGATCACGAGCGCGCTCTTATAGAGCGTGAGCCCCGCGAAGGTCAGAACTGCGCCGCTCATGTGCCTGCCCCCTCTCCCGCATCCTTCGCCGTGGCGAAGTAGACGATATCGCTCATGGTCCGTTCATTGCCCCAGTCGACGCGGTTGAAGGCCTCGCCGTTGAAGACCAGCGTCGCGGTCTGGCCGCCGTCGAGGGCGTAGGCCTTGAGACAGCCCTTGTCCGCGAGGTATCCGGCAAAGGTGCCCAGCTTGGCGCGCGTGTTGTAAGATCCCTGCTCGCCGAGCGTAGCCACGAGATAGTGACGCTCCCCGAGCTGGCCGATACCGGAGCGGGAATAAATGCGCTCGATCTCGCCGATGGGATAGTCCGAATAGCTCGAGGGCGGTACGAGCACGCCGTCCTCGACGAGGATCGGCCCGAAGGACAGCGAAAAGACCACGTCGTTGTCCTCCAGGAAGCGGCGCGTGTCCTCCTCGCTGTTCAGCTCGCCGCGGTGGGCGAAAAGAAGATCGCCGTCCGCAGTGACGAAGCAGGTGTCCAGATCCTTGCCCGCGTTGCGGTAAAGCTGCCGCTGCTGAACCGTGATGCCGACCTTGCGGAAGGCGTAGAAATCGCCGTTGACGGCAAGCACGGCGTTGACGCTGCGCGCCATCTCGGAGGGATAAAGCTGCACGTCCGTGCCGTAAGTATTGTTGACGATATAGCGCCGGATCTGCGAGCCGTGCGCGACCTTGACCTCGCCGAAAGAGACCGCGCTGTTGCCCAGGGCCTCCTTCCACGCGATGGCGAGGATCGTCTCGTCGCAGTAGTAGCGGATCGTCGTGCCGGGCATGAAGGCGATGTTTGGATTCCAGGCGAGCGTCTGCCCCTCGAGCAGCGCCTCGGCCGATTCGACCACGGCCTGGACGACGGCGGGATCGGAGGTCTCGCCGAAGAGGGCTGCGTCGGGCCGCGGCGCGGCGAGAGCGCCCTCCGGGATGGAGTAGCTGCGCTTGATGTAGGTGATGTTCTCCAGCGCGTCGGCGTGGAGCTCATTGTTTACCGCCTGCTCAAGTCGGCCGGTAAGATCCTCCGAGACGGTAGCGGCGGGCTTCCCCGCCGGGGAGGCGGCACCCGGCGAGGACGCGGCAGCCGCGGTCGGGGCGCTGGCAAAGTCGGGATGGATGTGGACGGCGAGCCAGGCGACGGCAAGCAGCGTCAGCACGAGCAGGACGAGTCCGATAAGACGATGCAGGAGCATCCGCTTCTCCCGGCGCGCGGCCTCGGCGCGTTGGGAGCGTGATTCGTAAGCCATGCTTTTACGCCCCCTTTCCCTTGATTGCGCCGCCGCTCAGCGCGCCGTAAAGCGCGTCGTCGGGGATGATCAGCCATTCGCCCGCGCGGTATTCGAGGCGCAGATTCAGCCCGACGGCGTCGGCGAAATCTCCCGCGCGATCAAGCACGCTCCGCAGCGCCTCGTCGTAGGCGCGCTGCGGAAAGCTGTCGAGATAAGCGCCGTCCTCGGCGTAGATCTCCTCCGGAGCAAGCGCCGCGGCGAGCGTTTCGACGCGCGCCTCGGTCTCCTCCTTGACGGCGGCGCGCAGCGCGTCGAAGTCGAGCGTATAGACGACGACCTGCTGCACGGCGCCCTCGGCGGTCGGGATCGGCTCGCCGTAGAGCGAATAGCGCCAGCTCGCGCGCAGCGCATCATAGAGGGCCGCGGCGTCCTCGCTGCCGGGCGTCCGCTCGAGCCCGAGCGTGGACACGCCGGACAGATGTGAATAGGCCGCGGGGTAATCGCCCGCGATGAGCGCGTCGAAAAAGGCACTCACGGTTTCGCGCGGATCGCCTTCGCGCTCCGCCGCAGCGTGCGCGGACGGTGCGGCGGCTGTCTCGGTCCGCTGCGGCAGGACGCAGAGCCACAAGGCCGCGGCCGTCAGCAGGATCGCCGCGAGCGCCCAGGGCAGCTCGAGCTTGCCGCGTCTGGCGCGTTCGAGCGCGCGGACAAGGAAGTACAGCGCGCCGAGCGCGATGAACAGCGAGAGCACGAGAGGCAGGATCACGCCGGAGAGGACGGAGGGCGTCTCTTTTTCCGCAGGCGCGGCGGTCACGGAGGGCCGTGCGCTCGCCGCCGGCGCGGGGACGTCCGAGCCCTTGACGGGAGCCGTCTGTTCAGGCGCGGGGGTCGTCGCGTTGAGCGCGGCGATGGCCGCCTCCTCGGCGGCGATACGCTCGGCCTCTTTGCGCGCGGCGGTGGAATAGACGGTATAGTCGATCATCAGATCACAGTAGTCCGCCAGCAGCTTATAGGGCTCAAGCACCGTG
This sequence comes from uncultured Clostridia bacterium, assembly GCA_947167725.1. Classification (GTDB taxonomy): domain Bacteria; phylum Bacillota; class Clostridia; order Oscillospirales; family Oscillospiraceae; genus Limivicinus. The sequence goes on from CAMVJF010000031.1 coordinate 6,910, forward strand.
TCGGTGAAAATGACGATACAGATCGGCTCTTCGGTGTAGACGATGGCGCAGTCATTGAGGTAAAGGTGCGCCCCCTCGGCATAATAGCCGTACTTGTGCGCAATATCGACGTCGTGCTCGTGAAGATTGAAATACTTCTGCGGCTCCGCCTTGAGCATCTCGTCGATCACGCGCGGGAAGCGCTCGGACTCGGTCGCGAGCAGCTTGAGCGAATAGATCATCTGGCGCGGCGTGGAAAAGTTGTTCTCATAGAACTTCTGGTCCACCGTGTCGGGGTCCTCTCCCATGTAGGGCGCGAGCAGATGACGGTAGGGCTGATAGCCGCCGAGGTAGTTCCACATCGAGCGGGCCACCTCGTTGTTCGAGTCCACGATCGTTGCGTGCAGGGCGTATTCGTAGCGGTAGGCCCCGACGAAGGTGTTCCATCCGATCTCGCCGTTATGGACCTTTTCGGCGAAGATCATGTTCATCGGCACCTTGTACATGCTGCCGGAGGTCATGTACTGGTCGCCGTTGTGATAGTGTTCCTCTCCCGTGACGGTGTTGCACCAGCCGCAGGCGACGCGGTCGCTCTTGGCGCCGTGGTCCGCGAGGAAGCTCTCGACGATCTCCTCCCAGCTCCGGTCCTCAAAGCGCGGATCGTGCAGCAGCGCCCCGTCCGCGTCCTCGGCGCTCACGCGCGGCGCGAGCGGCAGGAGCAGGGCGAGAGTCAGCAGCAGGATCATATATTTTCGGATTCTTCTCATATCTGCCATTTCCACCTGAATCGATAATCGGATCGCCCCCGCTCAGCGCAGAAAAGCGTCGAGCTCGGGAACGGTCTTGAAATAAAGCGAGCAGTTGCGGCGCATGAAGTCCGCGATCTCGGGGATGTCGTTGGCCCAGCCGACCGCCGCAAAGGGGACGCCGGCGGCGCGCGCCATGTCGTAGCCGGGCTTGAGATCGTCGATCACGAGCAGCTCCTCCGGCGCGAGGGAAAAGCGCCGCATGATGTCCTCGAGCGGGAAGGGATTCGGCTTGCGCTCCTCGATCGGCCGCGCCCAGCCGTAGACCGCGTCCGGAGCGGGAAGGCCATTCGCGGCGTAGTCGCGCAGGATGTTCTTCTCGTGCGAGTGGGACACGACGGCGATGAGACCTCCCGCGGCGCGCTGCCGCTCCATGATCTCACGGATGCCGGGGTAGGCCGTGGGGATGTGGCTCTCGACGAAGGCGAGCCAGAACGCCGTCTCGTCGCGGATCGCCTCGTCGTCCATGCCGTATTCCTCCCGGCACATCTCAAGAAAACCGGGGTTGAAGTTTTTCAGGAAATAGTGCTCCAGCGAGCAGCTCCGCCCGGGAAACCGCGCGTCGAGATAGAGCTGGAAGCAGGGGTGGTGGATCGTCGCGGTGCTGTTGACGACCGTGTCGTCGTGGTCAAAAACAAGGCATTTGTATTTCATAACAGGATCCCGATCTGCATAATCTATCAGCTTATCATACCATTCGACAGCCCTCCGCGCAAGTGCAAAACGCCGCAGGAAACACTTGACAATCCACAAAACGGGGATTATAGTATAATTAGTATAACAAATCATACTAAACTTACGGTAAGGAGGCATCCGATGAAGACGCCGAAGGACAAGCTGGCCGCCTCGGCCAAGGTGGGCGAGAAGGGACAGATCGTCATCCCCAAGGAGATGCGCGACATGTTCTCGATCCGCCCCGGCGATACGATCATCCTGCTCGCGGACGAGAAGCGCGGCATCGCGATCCCGCCGAAGAGCATGTTCAACGCATTTGTCGAGAAGATGAACGAATTGATGGAAGGCGGTGAGGACGATGGCTGACCGGGTGCTTGAGCTGCGCGGCCTGAGCAAGGACTATCCGGCCTTTCATCTGCGCGGCGTCTCCTTCTCGCTCCGGCGCGGGCGCATCATGGGCTTTATCGGCCGCAACGGCGCGGGCAAGACGACGACGCTCAAGAGTATGCTCAACATCGTCCACCCCTCGGCGGGCGAGGTGCGATTCTTCGGCCTGGATTTCGCGGAGCACGAGCTGGAGATCAAGCGGCGCATCGCTTTCGTCTCCGGCGGGGCGAACTACTACCCGAACAAAAAGCTCGCGGCCATCACGGCCGTCACGCGCGGCTTCTACGATAACTGGGACGAAGAGAGCTACCAAAAGTTCCTCAGGCTCTTCGCGCTCGACGAGACAAAGACGCCCAGGCAGCTCTCGGCCGGCATGCAGGTGAAGTACGCGCTCGCGCTCGCGCTCAGCCACGGCGCGGAGCTGCTGATCCTCGACGAGCCGACGAGCGGGCTCGACCCCGTGTCGCGCGACGAGCTCGTGGAGGTTTTTCTCACGCTCGCGGAGGAGGGCGTGAGCATCCTCTTCTCGACTCACATCACCGAGGACCTCGACAAATGCGCCGACGACGTGAGCTATATCCGCGCCGGCGAACTCGTCTTTTCCATGCCGCTTGCCGCGCTGCGGGAGAAGTACCGCGCCGTGGCGCTGACGGCGGAGCAGGCCGAGCGCTTCCGCGACGGTCTGATCGGCTGCAAGCGCGCCAAGGAGGGCTATACCGCCCTCGTCGAGCGCGGGACGCTCGAGGAGCTCGGCGGACACGTCGCGGGGCTCGAGGAGATCATGGTCCATCTGGACAGGGAGGCGAGAGAGGATGATTGAGCTGCTGAAAAAAGAATTCAGGCTCTTCGCGCACCCGACCTGCTGGATGTTCCTGGCCTTCGGCGCGATGCTGCTGATCCCCGGCTATCCGATGTACATCCCCTTCTTCTGGGTCACGCTCGGACTGTTCTACAGCTGCCTCGGCGCGCGGGAGAACAATGACCTCTATTACACGTTGCTTCTGCCCGTGCGCAAGCGCGACACGGTGCGCGCAAGGGGGCTCTTCTTCGCCTGCATGGAGCTGCTGCAGATCGCGGCCTGCATCCCCTTCGCACTGCTGCGCTATGCGCTGAAGCTCGGACCGAACAACGCGGGCATGGACGTGAACCTCGCCCTTTTCGGGCTCTGCCTCGTGCTGATGGGACTGTTCAATCTCCTCTTCCTGCCGCGGGTGTATAAGAATCCGACATCCGTAGGCAAGCCCTTCCTCTTTGTGAGCATCTGGGTCTTTCTCTACATCGTCGCGGCCGAGGTCTGCTGCCACGCGCTGCCCTTCTTCCGCGAGGTGCTCGACACGCCCGATCCGCAGCATCTGGGCGTGAAGCTCGCGGTGCTCGCGCTCGGCGCGCTGCTCTTCGCGCTCCTCACGCTGCTCGGCACGCGCCGCGCCGAGGCGATCTTCGAAAAGGTCGATCTGTGAGCGGCTTTTGAATCTGGTTTTTGCGGATACGCGGGACGGAATCTCTCCGTCCCGCGCATCCGCTGCTGCAAGAATCCGACAGGCGGTGTTGTATTCATGCCGCCTGTCGTGCTATAATCGTTCCCGCAAGCGATCGAACCGGGATCCGTGCCGTACCCGCGCCAGCGGGGATCGGGCCGCGGTCAACAGGGGAATGCGGGTGAGATTCCCGCGCGAGGCCGTCACTGTGAGGCGCCGGAGAAGCATCTTTCCCCGGCCGAAGTCAGAAGACCTGCCCGGACGGCGCTCCCGAAGGGGAGCGCCGTGTCGCACGAGGATCCGCGGACTTCCGGACGAATCTGGGCTATAGGTCAGATAGACCCATGTTCTCTCTTTTTTCCTCGGGCGATTTTCGATTCCAATAAGAAAGGAGAGATGGTATGAAGAAAACAACCAAGATCATCATTGCCGTGGCCGTTTTGCTTGTACTGGTCGTCGGCGCGCTTCTCATCTACAATGCCAACAAACCGGCGGCGCAGGAGGGGAGCAAGAACATCGTGCTGGAGGTCGTCCACAAGGACGGCAGCAGCAAGGAGTTTCCCATCCGCACAGATGCGGAGAGCCTGCGGGAGGCGCTGGAGCAGGAGGAAGGACTGATCTCCGGCTCCGAGAGCGAATACGGGCTCATGGTCGACACCGTGGACGGCGAGCAGGCCGACTGGAACATCGATCAGGCCTGGTGGTGTCTGACGAAGGACGGCGTCATGCTCGATACCGGTGTGGACAGCACGATGATCGCGGACGGCGACCACTATGAGTTCACCTTCACGCCCGCGGCCTGAGCTCAAACCCAGAGAGATCTGCGTCCTCGCGCTGATGGGCGCGCTGATCTTCGCACAGAAGGTCGCCTTTTCCGGGATCCCGAACGTGAACCTCAACACGGTGCTCATCCTCCTCACCACCGTCTTTTTCGGCTGGCGCGCGCTCTGCAGCGTTCTGATCTACGTCATGCTCGAGGGACTGGTCTACGGGGGAAACAGCATCTTCCTGTGGTGGTTCAGCTACCTCTACATCTGGCCGCTGCTCGTCGCGATATGCATGCTCTTCCGCAGGAACGACTCGGTCGTCGTCTGGGCGGTGATCGGGGGGATATACGGACTGGTCTTCGGGCCGCTGATGTACCTGACCTACTTCGCGGTCAACGGCGGATGGCAGGGCTTCTTCGCCATGTGGGTCAGCGGGCTCCTCTTCGACGTGGCGCATTGCGTGAGCAACTTCGTCTTCACGCTCGTGCTTTATCGGCCGCTCTACCGCGTGATGGAACGCTTCCTCGGCCGGCCTCCCTGCCTGGGGGCAACAAAGAATCCGGAAAAACCCTGAAACCATAGCAAAAAGGCGCTGTGCATCGCACAGCGCCTTTTTTGTTGTCGTGATCGGAGATCAGTCCTGTCCGGGGACCTGCGGCAGACCGGCGAAGCCGCGCGCGAGATCCTCGTCCGTGGGGATATAGTCGCTCATCTGGCCGTCGTTGAACTTCTGATAGGCCACAAGATCGAAGTAGCCCGTGCCGGTCAGGCCGAAGAGGATGTCCTTCGCCTCGCCGGTCTCCCTGCACTTGAGGGCCTCGTCGATCGCGACGCGGATCGCGTGGGAGCTCTCCGGCGCGGGGAGGATGCCCTCGACGCGGGCGAACATCTCGGCCGCCTCGAACACGGAGGTCTGCTCGACGGCGCGGGCCTCCATGAGGCCGTCGTGGTAGAGCTGGGAGAGCGTGGAGGACATGCCGTGGAAGCGCAGGCCGCCGGCGTGGTTGGGCGAGGGGATGAAGCCGCTGCCGAGCGTGTACATCTTCGCAAGCGGGCAGATCTTGCCGGTGTCGCAGAAGTCGTAGGCGAATCTGCCGCGAGTGAAGCTCGGGCAGGAGGCTGGCTCGACGGCGATGATGCGGTAGTCGGCCTCGCCGCGCAGCTTCTCGCCCATGAA